>DASQJL010000060.1 GCA_035631035.1 Candidatus Binatia bacterium
GAACGCGCCGGAGGGAACGCACCGCGCGCATCGCCGCGAGATGGGTCCTCGCCTGCGTTCCCGACCCGATCAGCGCGAGATCCCCCGCGTCTCCGCGCGCCAGCACATCGGTGGCGGCGGCCGACGCGGCGGCGGTCCGGACCGCCGTGATCGCGCTCGCGTCCAGGATCGCGAGCGGCTCGCCGCGCTCGATCCCGAACAGCATCACCACGCCCTGGTGGGAGTCGTACGCGGTTCCGTGATTCCCCGGCATCACCGTGACCACCTTGAGCCCGAAGCTGCGCGGCGCCCCCAGGTAGCCGGGCATCAGTCCGAGCAGGCCGGAGCGGTCGGGAAGACGGACGAGGCTTCGAAGCGGCATCACGACGTCGCCTCGAGAAAGGGCCGTCAGGGCGTCCCGCATCGCGGGGATGCACGCCTCCATCGTCAGCAGGCGCTCGACCCCCTCTTCGTTCACGAACAGCACCTTCATCGCGCGCCCTCCGCCATCGCGGCGAGCGCGCGCTCGGGGTCCACGTTGCCGCCCGAGACGACGCTCACGACGACGCTCCCGGAAGGAACGCGCACGGCGCCGGAGAGGAGGGCGGCCGTGGCCGCAGCCCCCCCTCCTTCCACGTAGAGCTTCGCCCGCGTCAAGAGCCAGCGCATACCCTCGACGATCTGGGATTCGGTGACCGGGACGATCTCGTCGAGCGCGTCCCGCGCGATCGCGAGCGGAATCGCTCCGACGAAGGGGGGCGTGAGCCCGTCGGCGAGCGTCCTGGGCACGGGAATCGGGATCGGCTTGCCCGCCGAAAGCGAAGCGGTCATCCCCCGGCTCGCCTCCAGCTCGACCCCGATCACGCGGCAGGACGGCTTCAGCGCCTTCACGGCGGAGGTCACGCCGGCCATCAATCCTCCGCCGCCGATCGGGACCACGACACAGGTGACGTCCGGAACCTGCTCGACGATCTCGAGCCCCAGCGTGCCGGCGCCCGCGAGCCCCACGGGATCGTCGAAGGGATGCACGAAGGCCGCGCCGGTCCGCGCTTCCTCCTCGCGCATCCGGTCGAACAGCGTCGTCCGGTCGGGATGCGGCACGATCGTCGCGCCGTACCCGCGCGTGGCGTCCGTCTTGGACCGCGGCGCGTCGGCCGGCATGACGACGGTGCACGGAACGCCGGCCTCGCGCGCGGCCCAAGCGACGGCCTGAGCGTGGTTCCCCGCGGAGACCGTGATGAGCCCGCGCGCGCGGCGCTCCGGCTCCATCGAGAGGACGACGTTGAGCGCGCCTCGCGGCTTGAAGGAGCCGGTCTTCTGGAAACTTTCACACTTGAGATGGAGCCGCCGCGCGCCGGCGCGGTCGCCCAGGGTCGAAGACGAAACCAGCGGCGTGCGGTGGAGGCGGGTCCCCGTGCGGGCCGCGGCTTCGCGGATCGCCTGGATGGGGATCAGGCTGCTCACGGCTACCGGCAGCGCTCGAACGTGAGCGTCCGCGTGATCGGCGTGCCGTCCGCGGCATTCGTCGCGAGCCGGATCCAGAGCCGCTCGCCGGCAACCCGGACGTCGCGCGTCGCCTTCATCCCGATGTTGCCGCGCGCGAGCGCGCCCTCCAGGGACACCGTGATCGTGCCGGCCGCCGCGTCGAGATCGTAGGTGCCGAAGTAGGCGTCGTAGCCGTCCATGGCGCTGGTGTTGTTGACGCCCGACGCCGGCGGGAGGGCACCGGCGGATGGGGCCGCGGGAGCGGAGCCGCCCCCTCGCGACCGGTTCATGAACTGGGCGGCGAACTGCTTCGGCGCGAAGCTCAGGATGCCGATCGGGTCCGGCCCGAGGAAGGGATCGATGACCTTCCTGCCGCTCGCGTCGTAATCCTCCCGCGCGACGAGCCTCCAGACGCCCAGGAGGGTGCGGCTGAGATCGAGGTCCGGCGGCGGCAGTGGATCGGGCTTCACGAGAGCTCCGGGTTTGGCGTTCGGTGGAGCGGTACTGTGACGCACTTCGGCCGAATGGTCAAATGAACGGGGGCATGGAAATCCTGCTCTCCACCGTACAAACCGGGGATTCCTCGTACATGCCACACACGCCCGCCGAGACGCAGCCCTCCCGATAACTGCAAGCGAGACCGCGTTCCCGTCCGAAAGGGGTATCTCTGGCACAGCCCTTGAATGTCCCGCGCAGTCTTACCGCAGCCGCCGTGTCGCGGCCCAAAGGAACGAACGATCCGCCGAAGGAGGGCATCATGAGGAGCCGCTGGGAAGAGAAGTACACGGAACCGACGGACGAGCCCGTCACCCTCACCGAGAGCCAGTTGAAGGCCCTGAAGCGCGGCGCCGCGATCGGCATGGCGGCCGCGATTCTCGCCATCGTCGCGGTCGGCATCGCGGGGTACAGCCTCGTCTCGGCGCGAAGCATCGGCTCCGATGCCGTCGCCTCGAAGTCGTCCGCGGACGAAACCGCCCAGCCCGCGCCGGAAGCGGCGGCGCCCGCGGCCGCCGCTCCGACGACCGCCCCCGCCGTGCAGCCCGCGGCAGCCACTGCGCCCGCGGCGCAGCCTGCCGCTCAGTCCGCGGCCGCGGCTCCGGCGCCGAAGCCGGTCCAGGAAACCGAAACGCCCAAGATGGCCCGCGTCAGCGCCAAGAAGGCGAGCACGCGGACCCATCGGATCTCGCGCATCGAAGAGAAGCCGGTGACGATTCCCGCGGCTTCGCCCGAGCCGGCCCCCGCGGTCGAAACCGCCAGGGCCAAGGCGCCGTCGCTCACGCCGGTAGCGCCCCAGCCCGTCGCGGCCGAAGCGCCGAAGCCGGTGGCCGCGACGCCCAAGGCGGCCGCGCACGATTCGAGCGCGGCGCACTGAAATCGAAAACCTCTGACGGAGGGGCTCATCGCAACGTGATACCGGCGACCCAGCCTCGTCCCGGCGCCGGCTCGAAGTAGCGCCCGTTCGCCTCGTTCACGATGACCGAGCCGACCGTCGCGCGATCGAGCGCGTTGGTCACGCGCACGAATGCCGTGACGAGCGCGCCGCCGATGCGCTGCCGCGCCTCCCCGCTCAGATCCACGGTGGCGTACCCGGGGGCGGACGAGGTATTCGCGTCGTTCGTCGCGACCCGGTCCACCGCGGTCACGGAGGCCGCGAGATCCACCGCCGCGCAGGGAAGCCAGCGCAGCTCGATGAAGCCGTCGGCGCGCGGGATGCCCGGGATCCGGCTCCCCTCCGCCACGGCGCCGAAGGCACGGCGAAAGCGCGCATCGAGCCAGGTTGCGGCGACAGTCGCGCGCCAGCGGGACCCGAGCGCGCCAACCCATGACGCCTCCACGCCTTTCCGGAGGGTGCGCGCGGCATTCGAATAGACGGTGCGTCCGCCCAGGCTGGAGGCGACGACCAGCTCGTCGTCGGTCCTCGCGATGAAACCGCACAACCCATAGCTTCCCCCGGCGCCGCGCCCCCGGATGCCGGCCTCCGCGTCGTCGCTCCGCGCGGGGCGGAGCGCGGTGTTGAGCCCGCTCGAGCTGTCGGGACGATAGGCCAGCTCGTTCAGGGTGGGCGTCTCGAACCCCTTCCCCGCGTTCGCGAAGAGACTGATCGCTTCGGTCGCGCGCCACAGGACCCCCGCGACCGGAGTCGTTCTCCGGTACTCCAGAGCGCCGCTGTCGTCCGGGTTCTGCGCGTTCACGTAGCGGTCGCGCGAGCGGAAGCGGATCTCGCTGTGCCGAGCGCCGGCGTCCGCGCGCCATCGCGCCCCCGGCGCCCACTCGGCCTGCACGTATTCGTCGACCGACCCCACCCGGTCCTCCTGGTCGCGGCGGAGCGCACCGCGCACGCCGAGACGTGAGCCGACGAAATTCTCGTAGCCGCGGCGCCGCTCGTTCACGACCTGCCGCTCCATCCCCGCGGTCAGCGCGAGTCCCCCGACGCCGAGCAGGCCCTGACGGCGCGCGCGGGCGTCGAAACCGTAATAGCCCCGGTCCAGGTCCACGACGCCGCCTCCGTGGAGCGGGTTGGCCTGCGCCGCGACCGGCACGGCCAGGAACTGCACGACGGCGCGTGAGCCCGCGTAGCCTCCCGCGCTCCAGAGCGAGCCGAGCGCCTTTCCTTCGACCCGCCCGCCGGCCTGTCCCTGCCGGGTGGTCTTCCGGGTGTTGAAGGCGAGCGCGCCGGGACTGGCGGCGCGTCGGTCCCGGGCCAGCTCGTTCACCGTGAGTCCCTGGGGGTCGTCCGCCCGCGCGTCGAGCCCGTTCAGCGCGAGACGCCATGCGCCCCCGGAGCCGAACCCGCCGCGGAGGAGCGCCTGCGCCGACGTGCGGCGCGAGGCGCTGTGGTGGCGAAATCCCTCCTCGGAGACGCCCGCGCCGTCGATGACGTAGCCGCCGCGCGCTCCCTCCCACGGCCCTCGCAAGCCGAACGAGCCACGGGCGAGACGGTCCGACCCGGCGTACGAGCCCGCGCGCCACTCCGCCCTTGGCGGCGGATCGGCGCTGAAGATCTGGATCACGCCGCCGGAGGCGTTGCCGTAGAGGGCCGAGAAGGGACCCCGCAGCACCTCGATGCGGTCGGCGGCGTCCAGCAGGAAGTGGGAGACCTGCCCCTGGCCGTCGGGCATCGTGGCGGGAATGCCGTCCGCGTAGAGGCGCACCCCGCGCACGCCGAACGTGGAGCGCGCGCCGAATCCCCGGATCGAGATCTGGAGATCCTGCGCCTCGTTCTGCCGGTCGCGCGCGAGGACGCCGGGGATGCGCGGCAGCGATTCCGCGAGGTTCAAGCGCGGCCGGGCTCGGGCCAGCGCGGTCGAGTCCACCCGGTCGACGGCGGCGGGAACGAGAAGCGGATCTTCGGCCGCGCGGGTCGGGGTGACGACGACGGGAGGAAGAACGACGACCGTATCGCCCGGCGCGCGCGCGGCGCCGCAGGTCGCGGGGAGAAGCAGGAGAAGAACCGCGAGCGCCTTCGCCATCGCCGGTCCACTCTACCGGCGGGGCCCGGCGGCGTCTATTGGTGACGGCCCAGAGCCACCCTGAGGTCGAGGGGGATCGGCACGCCTTCCAGGAGCGACACCGCGCCGTCGCGCACCTTGCGGAACTCGGCCAGGCGCGCGCCCGACAGCGACGGCTGGCTGGGCAGCTCGACGGTGAGCGGGTCGACATGCCTGCCGTTCAGCACGAATTCGTAGTGCAGGTGGGGGCCGGTCGCGAGGCCCGAGGCTCCTACCCTACCAACGATGGCCCCCTGCTCCACGCGGGCGCCGGGACGGATCCCGGCGCCGATGGCGCTCAGGTGCGCGTAGCGGGTGCGGATGCCGCCCGCGTGCCGGAGCTCCACCAGCCGGCCGTACCCTCCCGTGAACCCGGCGCGGGTCACCACGCCGGACGCGGTGGCTTCGACGGGCGTTCCGAACGGCGCGCCGTAGTCGATCCCCTCGTGCTTGCGCCAGAGCTTCAGAATGGGATGGAAGCGCCGGGTGGTGAACCGGCTCGTGATGCGGTATGGCACCGGATAGCGCAGGAAGGCCCCGTGCAGCGAGCGCCCCTCATCGTCGAAGTAGGCCCAGCCCGCTCCGCGGGGTACCGGGATCGCACGCAGCACGCGGTCCTGGTTGTGCAGCTCGATCGCGAGGAAGTGGCGGCTTCGCACCGAGCCGTCGGGACGCACCTTGCGCTCGAGCGCCACGCGGAAGACGTCGCCCCGCCGGAGGTCGCGCGTGAAGTCGATCTCCCACGCGAAGATGTCCGCCAGGTCGTAGACCAGCTCCTCGAACTCTCCCTCCCCGAGCCGGTCGAGGTCGCCTCCCAGCTTCGCCGACCAGAGACTCGAGGTGATCACGCCGGAGATGCAGACCGTGTCCACCACGAAGGGAACGGCGTCGACGCGCACGGACCATCGCGCGTCGGTGCGCAGGAAATCGAGGACCGAGTCAGGGCTCAGGGCGATGCGGAGGCGCTCGGGATTCCGCTGGGGGCCGTACGGTCCCACCGGATCGAAGGAGAAATCGACCGACGTGCCGGGGCGAAGCGAGCGCGGGTTCTTGTAGCTCCGCATCAGCCGGATGACTTCGCCGATCTGATCGGAATCCAGCCCCCTGGCGGCGAGCAGCTCGGAGAGGGCGCGGCCCGGGGTGAGGGTGCCGCTCAGGGTGACCGGCGGCGGCTCGGCCCTGAGCTCGGCGTCGCGGCCGTCGCCCGGGAATCCGGGCGCGCGCGGGAACACCACCGCCAGCGAGAGGCCGAAGACGGCGACGGTGAGCAGCGCGACGATGTGGAACCAGCGATCCGATCGCCTCACCCGGGCCTGATCGGCCAAATCGGCACGATCCTGAACGAAAAGGCGCCGGCCGGGGAGACGGCTCGTCGAGGGGGGCGCGATCGCCAGGGCTTCGGCTATGCTGATGGGCCCGCCCGCGGTCGGGCGGGATCGGACCCTGTTCGGGAGGACGAACCCATGATGGACCGTCTCGCGCGAGCCACCCATGCGCTGCTTCGGATCGTCGCCGGATTGCTCTTCATCCATCCCGGCGGCATGAAGATCTTCGGCTGGTTCGGCGGCATGCCGGCCGGCGTCACGCTCACCCCGCTCCTCACCGCGGCCGGATGGATCGAGCTGGTGTGCGGCACCCTCATCCTGATCGGATTCCTGACGCGTCCGGCCGCGTTCCTGGCGTCCGGCGAAATGGCGTTCGCCTACTTCATCGGCCACTTCCCGCACGGGTTCTGGCCGATCCAGAACCACGGCGAGCCCGCCGTGCTCTTCTGCTTCCTCTTCCTCTTCTTCGCGGCCAACGGCGCCGGCCCGTTCAGCGTGGACGCGCTGATTCGAAGACGCGGGGAGCCGCGGGTCGCGGCCGCGGCGGCCTAGGCTTGTGGCGGGCTCCTGACCCGGCCGGAAGATTTTTTCGAAGCCGTGTCGATCGGAGGGTCGCCGGTTCGTCGTTTGGTTGAAGCCCGGGCCGGCAGGGGCCGGGGCGGTGGCGACGATAGCCGACGCAACTAACTATTTAACAGGAGATTCCATCATGCGCTTCATGGTGATTGTGAAGGCTGACAAGAACAGCGAAGCGGGCATCCTTCCCGACAAGGAACTCTTCGCGAAGATGGGCAAGTTCAACGAGGAGCTGGTCAACGCGGGCGTGATGCTCGCGGGCGAGGGGCTTCAGCCCAGCTCCAAGGGCGTGCGCGTCCGCTTCTCCGGCGGGAAGAAGACCGTGATCGACGGGCCCTTCGCCGAAGCGAAGGAGCTGATCGCCGGGTTCTGGCTCTGGCAGGTGAAGTCGAAGGAGGAAGCGATCGAGTGGATCAAGCGGGCCCCGTTCGAGGACACCGAGATCGAGATCCGCCAGGTGTACGAGACGGAGGATTTCGGCGACGCCCTGCCCCAGGACGTTCGCGAGCAGGAGGAGAATCTGAGGGGCCGGATCGCCTCGCGGAAGTAATCCCCGCTCCCTTCACGACGGCCGCGGTCCCGTGGATGCACTCGCGGGACCGCAGCTTCGTCCGCCACGGCGGCCGGGGTATCATCCCCGGCCATGCACAATGCGGATCCACGTGGCAACGATGCCGGCCGTGCCGCCGGCCGCGACGTCCACCGAGCCATCGAGGCGGTCTGGCGGATCGAGTCGGCCCGCCTGATCGCGGCGCTCGCGCGCATGGTACGCGACGTGGGTCTGGCCGAGGATCTCGCGCAGGAGGCGCTCGTGACGGCGCTCGAGCGGTGGCCCGCGGACGGCATTCCCGAGAAGCCGGGCGCCTGGCTGATGACCGCCGCGAAGCGCCGCGCCATCGATCTCCTCCGGCGGGAGAAGCGGATCGAGCCGAAGCACGAAGCGATCGCGCGCGAGCTGGAGGAGCGGCGCGACCGGGAGGGCGCCGTCCGGGACGAGGCGCTGGACGACCCGGTCGGTGACGATCTGCTCCGGCTTCTGTTCATCGCCTGCCACCCCGTGCTCTCCACCGAGGCGCGCTCCGCCCTGACCCTCCGTCTCCTCGGCGGTCTCACCACGGACGAGATCGCCCGCGCCTTCCTCGTTCCCGAGCCGACCGTGGCGCAGCGGATCGTCCGGGCCAAGCGAACCCTCGCGGACGCCGGCGTTCCTTTCGAGGTTCCGCGGGGCGCCGATCTCGCGGCGCGCCTGGCCTCGGTGCTCGAGGTGATCTATCTGATTTTCAACGAAGGCTACGCCGCCACGGCGGGCCGCGACTGGACCCGGCCGGAGCTGTGCGAGGAGGCGCTCCGGCTGGGCCGGATCCTCGCGACGCTCATGCCCGGAGCGGCCGAGGTGCTCGGGCTGGTCGCCCTGATGGAGATCCAGGCCTCGCGGCTCCGGGCGCGCGTCGGAGCTTCGGGCGAGCCGGTGCTGCTCCAGGACCAGGACCGGGGACGGTGGGACCGACTGCTGATCGGGCGCGGCCTCGATGCGCTCGCGCGCGCCGAGCGGCTCGGCGGCCCCCTCGGGCCCTACGCGCTCCAGGCCTCGATCGCGGCCTGCCATGCGCGGGCGCGCACGGCGGCCGAGACCGACTGGCCGCGGATCGCGGCGCTCTACGGGGAGCTCCATCTCGTGTCGCCGTCACCCGTGGTGGAGCTGAACCGCGCGGTCGCGGTCTCCATGGCGGACGGTCCCGACGCGGCGCTGCCGATCGTGGACAAGCTCGCGACCGATCCCCTGCTCCGGAGCTATCACCTGCTCTTCGCCGTGCGCGGAGACCTGCTGGAAAAGCTCGGGCGCGCCCGAGACGCGGGCGCCGAGTTCGAGCGCGCCGCCGCGCTCACGCGGAACGAGGCCGAGCGCCGGATTCTTCTCGGCCGCGCGGCCGGGGCGCGCGCGGGCACGGCGGGACGCTAGGAGCCGAAGGTGACGATCCTCACCTTCTCCAGCGTGACCAGGCCCTCCCCCACCATCCGGTCCACCTCCGCCAGGAACCGCTCGATCGCCTCTTCGGCGTCCACGATCTCGATCACGACCGGCAGATCGGAGGACAGCTCGAGCAGCTTCGCCGTGTGGAGGCGCGCATGGTGGCCGAAGCCCATGGGACCGTGGAGCACCGTCGCCCCCGCGAGGCCCTGCTCGCGCGCCCGCTCGACCAGGGCGTGGTGGAGCGGTTTCCCCTCGTAGCGGTCGGAGTCGCCGATGAAGATCCGGAGCAGCACCCCTTCGCGGGTACGTCTCATCGGGCGCCCTCCTCGTTCGCGAGCCCCGTCCCGTAGCGCGCGACGCGCGCCCGCTCCATCGTGACGATCGCGGGCTGATCGCGAAGCAGCGCCTCCACGCCGTCCAGGAACCGCTCGAGCGCGACGAAATCGTCCACGATCTCCACGATGACGGGCCGCTCGACCGCGAGGGCTTGGGGATGGTCGCCGAGCATGGGGCCGCTCCCGAAATACCCCGACGTCCCCGCGAGCACCGTGGCGCCGGCGAGGCGCTCCCGGCGGGCCGTCTCGACGATCTCCTCGTAGAGCGGCCGTCCCCGCCGCTTCAGGAAATTGCTCAGGTGGATGCGCAACAACGCCCGCTCTCCTTCCAGCTTCACGCCGCACCTCCCAACCGGGCCGCGAGCAGGACGCCGAGGCGGACCCCGGCCATGCCGGCGACCACGCTCAGCCCGATGTTCGCCAGGGCGCGCGCCCATTCGCCGTCGCTCACCAGGGTGTTCGTCTCGTACATGAACGAGGAGAAGGTGGTGAGCGACCCGAGGAACCCGACGATCACGATCTGGCGCACCAGCTCGGGGCGGCCGAGGAGCCGGGCCGTGACCATGGCGCCGATCAGGCCCGCGGCGAAGCTCCCCGCGACGTTGACCGCGAAGGTTCCGTACGGAAACCCCGTCCCCAGCCACTGCGCCGCCGCGCGGTTCACGACGTAGCGCAGGTTGGCGCCGAGGACGGCTCCCAGGGAGATCCAGAGGAATTCGGAGACGCGCTCGATGACGAACCTCCTTCCATAAAAAAGACTCCGGGCCCCGTCTCCGGGGTCAGGAGTCATCAGCCCGCGGTGCCTTCCGGGCGGTTGTGGCGAACTCCATCGCCTGTGTTTTGCGCGAACCTAGGGCAGCCCGCCGGCCGCCGTCAAGGAAATCGGGCGGCTCCGGCGGGGCGCGGTGCTATGGTTCGCTGCCGCGGATCGCGGTCCCGAGAGCACAGGAGGAAGGGCCATGCGCGCGCACGTGGAGGGGCATCGCACCGGGCGGATCGGATGGCTCCGTGCCGCCGTGCTGGGAGCCAACGACGGAATCGTCTCGACGGCCAGCCTCGTGGCCGGAGTGGCGGCGGCGCACGCGACGCGCGACGCCGTGATGGTCGCCGGCGTCGCCGGCCTGGTCGCGGGAGCGCTGTCGATGGCCGCGGGGGAATACGTCTCGGTCAGCTCGCAGGCGGACACCGAGCGCGCCGACATCGCCCGGGAGCGGGAGGAGCTGGCCACGGCGCCGGAAGCCGAGCACGCCGAGCTCGCGGGGATCTACGAGAAGCGCGGGTTGGATGCGGATCTGGCCGGACAGGTCGCGCGGCAGCTGATGGAGCGGGACGCCCTGACCGCGCACGCCCACGATGAGCTGGGCATCACCGAGACCCTCCGCGCCCGGCCGCTTCAGGCCGCGATCGCGTCCGCCGCGAGCTTCGCGGTGGGAGCGTTCGTGCCCCTCGCTACGGTTCTCCTGATCCCCATCTCGGCGCTGGTCTGGGGCGTCATGGCGACGGCGCTCGCGTGCCTGGCCGCGCTTGGCTGGCTGGCGGCGCGCACGGGCGGCTCTCCCGTGGTTCGCGGGACGGCGCGCGTCGTGATCTGGGGCGCCCTCGCGATGGGAGTGACCGCGGCGGTGGGAGCCCTGTTCGGGGCGGCGGCGTAGCGCCTATTCCTCGCCCGTCTCCCCGCCCGTCGTCTCCGCCTCCTCGGCGCCGTCTTCAGCGATGCCGCCGTCCTCGATCGGCTCGCCCGCGGCCGGGTTCAGATCGTCGGTCCGCTGCGCCTCGCGGCGGGCCTGGCGCGCGGCGCGCTTCTCGGCCGCCTTCGCCACGCGCTTCTGCTCCTTCTGCTTCTTCAAGAACGAAGGTCGTTTGAATCCTGCCATACCGGATTGTCTCCTTCGGGTTTCGCCCTCCTGGGGCGGGAATGGGCTCCGCGCTCCGGCATGCGGCGGCCGAAGCGGCTGTGACGGCGCGCCGTCGTTCGCGCGCTGTCCGGAGTGACCGGATGCGGCTCCAGCTCCGTCACCAGGGTCCCCAGGACCCAATCGGCGATCGGAAGCAGGACGTTGAGATTGCGATTCATGCGCACGTGGTGGATGCGATGGTGGCGCTCGATGAAGCGGAACGCGCGCGTGCGTTCGATCCAGGGAAACATCGGCTTGTGCATGATGTAGTGCAGGCTCTCGTAGCCCGCGTAGTAGATCCCCGTTCCCACGGTGAAGGTGATCAGGAACGGGACGTACGGCAGGTTCACGCCCGCCGCGTGAAGCGCCAGCGACAGCAGGGCCCAGGGCACCGAGGCGATCACGATGAGCAGGGGGCCGCCCCACCACTGGAAGTGAAGCGCTTCGTGCTGCTCTTCCTCGACGACGTGGAACGTATCGTCGAACTTGCAGAGCTGGTGATGGATCAGGGTGTGCTGGGTGAAGCACTCTTTGGGGAGCCAGGGGCGGTGCAGCCAGTAGCGATGGAACGCCCACTCGTAGAAACTGCCGTGAATGATCGATGCGATGAGCGCAACGAGAATGGTGGCGATGAGCAATCGGATCTCCAGGAGAGAGAAGGGCGGAGCGCGAATCCCCATTCTACTCCAGAACGGCGGTTCACCCTACTCAAGAACGGAATCGGGACACCGGGATGGCGCGCCGTAGGTCGGCGGGAGTAGCATGGCCTCCATGCACGCAACAGTCTCGCAGGAGGGTGTTCCCCGCCGTTCCAGGGTGATCGCGTCGCTGGCGGCCGCTTTCATCGTTGCCGCGGCGTCCGGCGCGCTCGCCGCCGATGTACCGGCGCCCACGGCAGCTGCGACGCACCGTACCGCCGGCCAGGTCGCCGATTCCCTCTTCGCCGCGCTCCGGGCCCGCGACTATGGCGCCGCGTTCCGGCTCTTCAATGCCACGATGCAGGCCTCCGTTTCGGAAGCGAAACTACGTACCCTTTGGGAGGAGCAGATCGCGCAGCTCGGCGCGTTCCAGTCGTGGCAGCAGCAGGCCGGCGACCCCGGGCGCGGTTACGAGGTGCGCCTCGCCTCCCTCCACTTCGAGCGCGGCGAGCTGAAGGCGATGGTCGCCGTGGATCCGCTCCCGGGGCAGGTGGCCGGCTTCTTCATCCGCCCGTCGAGCCGTCCCGCGACCGGGCACCCGGCCTACGCCGACACCACGCGGTTCCGAGAGCTCCCGGTGACCGTCGGCTCGGACCCGCTCGGGCTGCCGGGCACGCTGACGATGCCGGTCGGGAGCGGCCCCTTCCCGGCCGCCGTTCTGGTCCATGGATCGGGGCCGCAGGACAAGGATGAGACGATCGGCGCGAACAAGGTGTTCCGCGACATCGCCGAGGGGCTCGCCTCCCGGGGCGTCGCGGTGCTCCGCTACGACAAGCGCAGCCTGCGCTACCCCGAAGCGCTGAAGGACAACCCCACGATCGACGCCGAAGTGATCCTGGACGCGGTGTCCGCGGTGAAGCTGCTGCAGGCGCGCCCGGAGATCGACCCGAAGCGGGTCTTCGTGATGGGGCACAGCCTGGGAGCGGGCCTTGCCCCCGAGATCGCAGCCCGCGCGGGCTCGGTCGCGGGAGTGGCGCTGCTCGCGCCTCCCGGGCGGAAGCCGTGGGACATCGTCGTCGCGCAGATGCGCTACCTCGGCGCGCCCGATTCGAGCGTCGCCGACGCGGAGCGGGCGGCGGCACTCCTACGCTCCGGAACCGCGACGGGAGGCTCGATGAAACTCGTCGGAGTGCCCCTGTCCTACTGGCAGGAATGGGGACGCCGCGATGGGCCGGCCCAGGCCCGGAAGCTCGCCCGCCCCGTCCTCGTCGTGCACGGGGAGCGCGACTTCCAGGTGGTGGACGAGGACATCGCGATCTGGAAGAAGGGCCTCGCGGGAATGCCGAACGTCCGCTTCCTCTCGCTCCCCGGCCTCAACCACCTCTTCATCGATGGGACGGGCAAGCCCGGACCCGCGGAGTACGAAACGCCGGGACACGTGGACGCGCGCGTGATCGACGCCCTCGCCACGTTCGCGGCGCCGGCGGCTCCGACCCGCTGACCCCCGGCGCGCCTCCCGCGCCGATCACCCGTTGATGGTGAGCATTCCTCCCTCGGGATAGCGCGGCCCCGCGGTGACGCCCTGCGGCGCGGCTTCCTCGATGCGCCGGAGATCGCCCTCGCTCAGCGTGATCTCGATCGCGCCCACGTTCTCCTCGAGATAGCGGCGGTGCTTGGTGCCGGGGATCGGTACGATCTCCTCCCCCTGTGCGAGCAGCCACGCGAGCGCGAGCTGCGAGGGGGTGCAGCGCTTCTCCCGCGCGATCTCCTCGACGCGGTGGACCAGGTCGAGGTTCTTCTGGAAGTTCTCCCCCTGGAACCGGGGATGGTTGCGGCGGAAGTCGTCCGCCGGAAGATCCTCCGGCTTCTGGAAGCGGCCCGAGAGGAACCCTCGCCCGAGCGGGCTGTACGCGACGAATCCGATCCCCAGCTCGCGGCAGGTCGGCAGCACCTCGTCTTCCGGATCGCGGGTCCAGAGGGAGTACTCGGTCTGGAGCGCCGTGATCGGATGCACCTGGTACGCGCGCCGGATCGTGGCGGGCGAGGCCTCGGAGAGGCCGATGTGGCGCACCTTGCCGGCGCGCACCAGTTCGGCCATGGCTCCGACCGTCTCTTCGATCGGCACGTTGCGGTCGACGCGGTGCTGGTAGTAGAGGTCGATCGTCTCCACGCCCAGCCGCCGCAGCGAGGCCTCGCACGCGGAGCGCACGTAATCGGGGCGTCCGTTGATGCCGGCCCACTGCCCCTCTGGTCCCCGCACGTTCCCGAACTTGGTGGCGATCACCACGCGATCGCGCCGACCCTCAAGCGCGCGGCCCACCAGGGCCTCGTTCGTGAAGGGACCGTAGGCGTCGGCGGTGTCCAGGAAGGTGATGCCGAGGTCGATCGCGCGATGGATCGTGGCGATCGACTCGGTGTCGTTGGTGGCTCCGTAGAACTCGGACATCCCCATGCAGCCCAACCCGAGGGCGGATACCTCGAGCTTCTGCCGGCCCAGCGTTCGCTTCTTCATGGTGGTTTCCTCGTGTGACCGGCTTCGAAGCGCCGGGTGGTCGTTCGGGGCTCAGGAGGCCGGAAGCGCGGGCTCGATCCCAGGCACCCTCGCCGTCTCGGGGGCCTCCGCCTGCTTCCGGCGCTTGAGGCGCGCCTGGAACGCGTCGAGATAGGTATAGATCACGGGGGTGACGTACAGGGTGACGAGCTGCGAGAAGGCGAGACCGCCGACCACCGCCAACCCCAGGGGCCGGCGCGACTCCGCGCCGGCGCCGAAGCCGATGGCGATCGGCAGCGTGCCCATCAGCGCGGCCAGCGTCGTCATCATGATCGGCCGGAAGCGGATGAGGCAGGCCTCGACGATCGCCTCCTTCGGGGGCTTGCCTTCGTTGCGCTCGGCGTCCAGCGCGAAGTCGATCATCATGATCGCGTTCTTCTTCACGAGGCCGACGAGCATGATGATCCCCACGAACGCGTAGATGCTGAGGTCGGTCCGGAAGATCATCAGCGTGAGGAGCGCGCCGAAGCCGGCGAACGGCAATCCCGAGAGGATCGTGAGCGGGTGGATGAAGCTTTCATAGAGCATCCCGAGCACGAGGTAGATGACGAGGATCGCCACCGCCAGGAGCAGGAGCAACCCCTTCTGGCTCGCCTGGAAGACCTGCGCCGTTCCCGCGAAGCTGCCGGTGACCGTGTTCGGGAGGGTTTCGCGCGCCGCCCGCTCCACGTCGGACACCGCGCTTCCGAGCGAAGCGCCGGGCCGCAGGTTGAAGGAGAGGGTCACGGCGGGCACCTGGCCGGTGTGATTGACCGAGAGCGGGCCCGCTCCCGCCGTCAGCGTGGCGATGGTGCCCAGCGGCACCAGCGAGCCGTCCTTCGACTTGAGATAGAGCCCGCGCAGGGCGTTCACGTCCTGCTGGAACTGCGGGAGGAGCTCCAGGATGACCCAGTACTGGTCGCTCGGCGTGAAGATGGTCGAGACCTGCCGCGAGCCGAACGAGTCGTAGAGCGTCTCCTCGATCTGCCGCGCCGAGATGCCGAGCGCGGAGGCGCGGTCCCGGTCGATCTGCACCGAGACCTGGGGATTGGCGATCTGCAGGTCGCTGGTCACGTCCTGGAGGTCGGGAAGGTCCTTCATGCGGTCGAGGAGCCGGTCGGCCGAGGCATAGAGCCCCTCGATGTCGCCGCTCTGCAGCGTGTACTGGTACTGGCTCTTCGAGAGGCGCCCGCCCACGTTGATCGTGGGAGGATTCTGCAGGTAGACGCGGATGCCCGGCACCTGCCCCACCTTCGGCTGCAGCCGCCGGATCACCTCGTCGGCGGAGGCGTCCCGCTCGTTCCGCGGCTTCAACCGGATGATCATGCGCCCCTGGTTCGTGGAGCCCGCCCCGCCGCCCGATCCGACCGACGACATGAACGATTCGATGGCCGGATCCCGGCTCAGGATGCCGCCGATCGCCTGCTGATGCGCCACCATGGCCGGGAACGAGGTCCCCTCGGCCGACTCGGTGCTCGCGATGATGCGGCCGGTATCCTCGCTCGGGATGAAGCCCTTGGGCACGAACTGGAAGAGGAGCGCGGTGCCCACCAGGATGCCGAGCGAGAAGAGGAGCGCCGTGCCCCGGTGATCCATCACCCAGTGCAGCGTGCGCTCGTAGAAGGCGAGCGACCGCTGGTAGGTCCGCTCGATGGTCTCGTACGCGCGACCATGGCGCTGCGCGTGCTCTGCCTTGAGAAAGCGGCTGCAGAGCATCGGCGTCAGGGTCAGCGAGACCACGCCCGAGACCAGGATCGCGGCGCTGATCGTGACCGCGAACTCGTGGAACAGGCGTCCCATGAGACCGCCCATGAGGAGGATCGGGATGAAGACCGCGACCAGGGAGAGCGTCATCGAGAGGATCGTGAAGCCGATCTCGCGCGAGCCGTCCAGCGCCGCACGGAGGGGCGGCTTTCCCATCTCCATGTGGCGGTGGATGTTCTCGAGCATGACGATGGCGTCGTCCACCACGAAGCCGACCGACAGGGTCAGCGCCATCAGCGAGAGGTTGTCCAGGCTGTAGTGCAGGCCGAGCATCACCGCGAAGGTCGCCACGATCGAGAGCGGGAGCGAGAGGCTGGGGATGATCGTCGCCGGCAGATTGCGCAGGAAGAGGAAGATCACCAGGATGACCAGCGCCAGCGTGATCAGCAGCGTGAACTGCACGTCGATCACCGAGTGGCGGATCGATTCGGAGCGGTCATAGAGCAGGTGGATCTTGACCGACGAGGGGAGCTGCGGCTGCAGCCGGTCGATGAGATCCCGCACGCCGCGCGCCACCTCCACCGTGTTCGTCCCCGGCTGCCGCTGCACCGCCAGCGTGATGCTCCGCTCGGAGCCGTACCAGCTCGCCACCTTGTTGCTCTGCACGTCGTCCCGGACCACGCCCAGGTCGCGCAGGCGCACCGGCGCTCCGTCGCGCGTCGCGACGACCACGTTCCCGAACTGTTCGGCGTTCTGAAGCTGCCCCTCCGACATGATCGTCGTCGACCGGTTGGGCCCCCAGAGGATCCCGGTCGGCAGGTTCACGTTCGCCGCGTCGATGGCGTCGGTCACCTCGCTGATCGCGATCCCCCGGGACGAGAGGGCCCGCGGGTCGAGCTGGATGCGGACGGCGTACTTCTGCGCCCCGAACACCGAGACCGCCGCGACCCCGTTGATCGTGGACATCCTCTGCGCCAGCACGTTCTCGGCGTAGTCGTCCAGCTGGGATAGGGAGAGCATCTTGGACGTGAGCGACAGGAAGAGGATCGGCGAGTCGGCCGGGTTCACCTTCTGGTAGGACGGGGGCGTGATCCCGGTGGGCAGGGAGCGGAGCGTCTTGGTGATCGCGGCCTGGACGTCCTGGGCGGCCGCGTCGATGTCCCGGCTCAGGGTGAACTGCAGCGTGATCGACGTGCTCCCCAGCGTGCTGCTCGACGTCATCGCGTCTACGCCCGCGATGGTCGAGAACTGCTTCTCGAGCGGCGTCGCGACGGCCGAGGCCATCGTCTCGGGGCTCGCGCCCGGCAGGGACGCGTTCACCGAGATCACCGGGTAGTCCACGTTCGGAAGGTCGCTGACCGGAAGCTTGGTGTAGCCGATGATCCCAAAGAGCAGGATCCCCACCATGACGAGCGTGGTCATGATGGGGCGGCGGATGAAGAGCTCGGAGAAATTCACTCCCGCACTCCGGCGGGGCCCCCCGGCGTGTCGCGGCGGATCACCACTTTCGCTCCCGGCGAGAGTCGCAGCTGGCCGTCGGTGACGACGCGATCGCCGGGCTTCAGCCCTCCCGCCAGCACCGCCACGTCGTCCTGCGTCCGCTCGACCGAGACCGGGCGCGGCGCCACGGTCGAATCCGGCCGGACGAGGTAGACGTACGCCCCCTCCTGCCCGTTCGATACCGCGACGGCGGGAACGACCAGCGCCCGCGGCTCCACGAAGAGAACGAGGCGCACGTCCATGAACTGGCCGGGGACGAGGCGGTCGTCCCGATTCGCAAACTCTCCTTTCAGGAGGAGCGTCCCGGTCGAGGGATCCACCGCCGAGTCCACGAACACCAGCTTCCCTTCCAGGGGTGCTGTGCCGCCGCCCGGCGGCTGCACGATCACGCGCGGCTTCTGGTCCTTGTAGCGGAGGACCGTGGGCACGTCCCGGTCGGGCACCGTGAAGCGCACCCAGATCGGCTGCGGCTGGATGATCGTGACCAGCGCGTCGTTGGAGCCGCCGCGCACGAGGTCCCCCTCGTGCACGAGGAGCCGTCCGGTCTTGCCCGCGATCGGCGCGCGGATCGAAGCGAACTCGAGGTTCAGGCGCGCGGTGCGCACCGCCGCCTCATCGGCCTTCACCGTGGCCGTGAGCGCCTCGGCATCGCTCCGCTTCTGGTCCCATTCCGCCTGGGAGAGGACGTTCTGGTCGTACAGGGTCCGCGATCGCGCGGCATCGCTGCGGGCGGTCTCGGCGTGGGCGCGGTCCCGCTCCAGCACGGCCATCGCCTGGTCGAGGGTGGCGCGGAACGGGCGAGGATCGAGGTGGAAGAGCACCTGGCCCGCGCGAACGTTGTCCCCTTCCCGGAAGGCGACCTTGGTGATGACGCCGCCGACCTGCGCCGCGACGCTGGCGGACCGGATCGCCTCGACGGTTCCGGTCGACGTGAGCTGGAAGGGCATGGGCGCCTCGGTGGCGACGGCAACGCGCACGGGCACGCGGCTGGACCGGACCCGTTTCTTGGAGGCACAGCCCGCGCCCGCGAGCAGGAAGCACGATGCGAGGAGAACGACCCCGAGGTGGCGCACGCGACGAGCGTTCAGATGCGGATCCTCGGGCACATCAGGGAATACTACCGGACCCCCTACCCTGTTCCAAGCGAAGGCGAAACCGCGGCGCGCCCGCCCGCCGGGGCGCGCGCGACGACGGAGGCAAGCGAAGGGGGCTCCCGGAACCGGGAGCCCCCGAGTTCGAACCAGGGACGTCCTAGTCCTCGATCCCTTCGTCGTCCTTGTCGTCGCGGTCCTCGCGGGCCTTGGCGACCTCGCGCACCTCGCGGGGAACCATACCCTTCTTCACCTGCACGTAGGGACCGCGCCACGACTCGGCGCGGCACCACACCTCGCCGTCCTGCATGTACCAGGAGTTGCCGAGCTGGTAGAGCTCGTGGTCGATCACGCCCTCGTCGACGGCGTACGACGCCGTGGCCGCGTACTCGTAGCCGGCGGGCGCGCTCGCCTGATAGGTCGTGGTCCGAGCGGGCCGGTAGGAAGCGAAGGAGAGCTTCTTGTGGTTTCTGCGGTACGGACGGCGATGGGTCGCCGAATAGCGCACGGGGTGAGCCGCGCGGTACTCAGCAGCCTCCGACTCCTCGCCCGCCGGCCCCATGCTCATCATGGAGGGCTCGACGGCCGCGCCGCGCACCGGCGTGAGGCACCGGACGGGCCGGTCGCCCGCGGCGACCGCCATCCAGTCCTGCCGGTACGACGCCGGAATCGAGACCACCTCGGTCGGCATCGCGCCCGCGCGCGCGAAGGCGACGCTGCGGCCCGCCGGAGTCCGGCACATGGTGCCGTCGTCCACCAGGAACAGCGTGTGGCTCGTGCCGGAGAGGTCGTAGCTGGGATCATCGGTGACGTGATAGACGCGCGAGCCCGCGGCCACCGTCGCGGCGGGCTCGACGATGGTGATGGCGCGGGCCGGGTGATAGTGCCGGCTCGCGTAAGCGCGCGACGCGGGCGCCGCGGACAGGCACAGGGCGAGCGCCGCCGCGCCCGCGGTCCAGACAATCGATCGTTTCATAGGGCCTCCGTGACAGCGGCCCAGGTCAGGGTGGGGCCGCGAGGTCCGCTCTCTATCGCATGTCGTGTGCCGGGAACGGCCCGGAGGGGTCGCCGGGGCGATCGCGCGACGGCACCCGGGCCTCGGCGCCGACGGCGTGGCGGGGGACGCTCCCCCGGCCCGGGCTTAAAGGGGACGATCGGCGGGCACATAACCATTTGCCGTCAAGCCACTTACATTTCGGCGTTCGCGTGATTCGCGAATCGCTCCCGCCCGGGGTCCTTCGCGAGCGGGGCTCCGCGCCGGGGGATGGGAAGGGCCGGCGAGGTGGTCCTGATCCGGTCGGGGCGCGTTCGACCCGGTTCGGCGGAGCGCCGGCGGCGAAGAGATTTCAAGACGAGGAGGAGGTTTCGACCACGGGCGGGGGGGTGGCCGACCCCGAAAAAATACGTAGTTCCGTGACCCCGGTCACGGAGCCTACGTCCGGCGGACGCCATCCTGTCTCCGTCAGCCGGCGGTGCTCGGCATCACCCTCCGGCCTGGGCCCTCACCACTAGCCAGCCAGCTACCTCGAAGAGGGACAGGCCACTCCCCACGGGTCGCCGTTGCGCCGCCGGTCCTTTGTTTCCGCCCTACGCTTCGCCCCGCTCGGCCAGCGTGCGAAGAAGCCCGATGTTCCGCACGAAGATCTTTCCCCGCTGGAGCCGGATCGCGTCCAGCCGCTCGAATTCCTTGAGCAGCCGGCTCACCACTTCGCGCGCGGTGCCGAGATTGGCGGCGAGCTCGGCGTGCGTGATCTCGACCGAACCCCCCGGCCCACCGCTCTCGAACAGCTCGGCCAGGCGACCCGCGAGCCGCTGATCCATGCGGCGAAACGCGACCTCTTCGACCAGGGACATGACTTCGGTGAGGCGTCCGGCGAACATACGGAAGACGAAGGAGCGAAGCGATTCGTGCTCGGCGATCCAGCGCCGGAACGTGGCGGCCGGAACGACGATCGCCTCGACGTCCTCCTCGACGCAGGCCATGGCGGGCACCGGCGTATCGGACAGGATGCAGGAGACGTTGAGCGGACAGGCCTCTCCCGCGCCGACGTGATAGAGCGTGATCTCGTGGCCGTTCTCCCCCAGCTTGAAGACCCGCATCTTGCCGCTCGCGACCACGGCGAAGTGGGCGCACGAGTCGCCCTCGCGCAGGAAGTACTCGCCCGCGCGCAGCCGCACCACGACGGCGTTCTCCGCGAGCGCGTTCCGCAGCTCGGTCGAGGCCTCGTCGATGAAGGGAACCTTGGCCAGCACTTCCTGCTTCAGCGCGGCCGACGAGCGGCCGCCGGCGACCGGATTCGGCATGACGGTTCCTCCCGCTAGAGACTGGGTTTGGCGCTCTTCGGCCGCTCGGCTTCCTTCACGGGGCGATAGGTCACGCCCAGCTGGTCGAAGAGGAACTGGAAGACGTCGGCGTTCTGCCGGTCCTCCTCGGACAACGAGCTCCCGATGTGCCCGGAATCGTAGCTCACGCGCATCAGCACCGGACGGCGCGTCCCCGAGGCCTGGAGCCGCGCGACCATCTTGTAGGTCTCCCACGATTCGACGCGCGGGTCGTTCACCCCAGTGAGCGCGAGCACCGAGGGATAGGCGGTACCCGATTTCACGTGGTGGTACGGCGAGTAGGCGAACATCTGACGGAAGAGGGTCGAGTCCTTGACCGTCCCGAACTCGGTCGTGTTGAACTCGCCGTTGGGCGAGGACTCCGTGCGCAGGACGTCGCCGTAGCCGACCTCGGCCACGGCCGCTCCCATCACGTCGGGATGGTGGACGACCGTGCCGTAGACGAGGAGCCCCCCCGCGCTGCCCCCCTCGATCGCGAGACGGTCGCGCGTGGTGTACCCCTCCCGCACCAGGTAGCGCGCGCACGCGGCGAAATCGTCCATCGAGCGCTTCTTCGTCCCGAGGCGCGCGGCGTCGTGCCAGGCGTCCCCGAACTCGCCGCCCCCGCGGACGCTCGCGTCGACGTAGATCCCGCCCTGCTCGATCCAGGCTCGGATCGACGCGCGGAAGTAGGGGGTCTCGCTCAAGCCGTAGCTCCCGTATCCGTAGAGCAGGAGCGGAGCGCTTCCGTCCCGGGGCGTTCCCTTCCGGAGGAGGATGTTGACGGGGATCTTCGCGCCGTCGTCGGCCGTCGCGAACTCGCGCCGGACTTCGCAGTCGCTGAAGTCGGCCGGGGAGGTCTGCGCCAGCGCCGTCGGCGTGAGCCGGGTCGAGCCGCCGGCCATGGCGTAGGTCGCCGGAGGCCGCGTGTAGCTCTGCACACGCACCATCGCGTCGTCGCCCTCCGTCACGACCGCCCCGCCGATCGACGCGGGCTCGGGCATCGCGACCACGCCGAGGGCCTTGCCGCTCAGGTCGTACACGCGCAGCTGGGTCGGGCCGCCGACCATCTCACGCACGTAGAGGCGCGACGCCGCGGGCGTGAACGATTCGATCGCGTTCTCCGTCTCGGGCACGACCACGCGCGCGGCGTCGAGGTGCGGCCGGTCGAGAGGGATGCGGAGGATCTTCTTGTTCGGGGCCCCCGCCCGCGAGAGCGCGTAGAGCGCCCCGTCCTGGCCGAGGTGGGCGGCGATGAGTCCGTCCCGGAACTTCGAGACCTGGCTCCACGCGCCGCCGGGCGCCATCAGCCAGTACTCGTGCTCGCCGCCGTCGCCGTTGCTCACGTCGGCCAGGATCCACCGCCCGTCCCGGCTGGTCGCCAGAGCCACCTCGGCGATCTTCGGGAACTCCCGCCCCAGCACGTAGGTGTCGGACGAAAGCGGCGTCCCGAGCTTGTGGAACCAGATCTGCTGGTAGAACGGCAGATCGGCTTGGGGTCGCTCGCCCGGTGCGGGATAGCGCGTGTAGTAGAGGCCCGTGCCATCCCCGTTCCAGGTGGCGCTCCCCCCGGCCGTGCCGCCGTTCACGCGCGGGATCACGTCATCCCGCGCGCGTCCGGTTTCGGTTTCGTAGACGTGGAGCGTGCCGTCTTCGGTGCCGTTCTTGGAAAGAGAGACCGCGGCGAGCCGGCCATCCAGCGACGGAACGTAGAAGTCGATCGTCGTCCCCCCCGAAGCATCCAGCGCGTTCGGATCGACCACCGTCGTTTCCCCGGCGCGGTCGGAGAGGGATCGCATCGCGACCAGGAACGGCTGCTGCTTCGGGGGCTTCTCCTCGAGGAAGAAGTAGCGGCCTCCGGCCCAGCTCCCGCTGTAGAAGTCCGGGGAGTCGGAGCGGCTGAGGGCCGCCACCCGCTTCTGGATCTCCGCGCGCTCCCGGTGCCCGTCCAGCCACGAGCGGGTATACGCGTTCTGGCCCTTGACCCACTTCATCACCCCGGGATCGGAAGCGCGCTCCATGTAGCGGTAGTCGTCCGGGACCTTGACGCCCCAGTAGGTATCGAAAACGGTGCGCTTCGGAGCGTGAGGCAGGCGCGGCAGCGCCGCGCGGCGCGCGCTGGCGGCGTGCCGTGGGGTCTTCGATGCCGGGGCGGCCGAAGCGGCAGCGTGCGGAAGCGCCGGGATCGAGAGAACGAGAGCCATAGCGAGAGCTCGGGAGAGCATGGGCCGGTCTCCTGGACGATGGGCGGGGCGGGGCCCCGTGGGGGCCGGATCGATGATAGCACCCGCCGCCGCGTCCACGGGCCCGCTTCCTGCTGGTGGTTTGCCGAGAGATCGCGGCTTCAGCCGGGCCGAACCGCGCCGGCGGCCGCGCGAAATGGGAGGAACACCATGCTTCGAATTCTTGCCGTTCTGCTCCTGGTCCTCTGGCTGGTCGGGATGCTCGCGTTCAAGACCCTGGGCGCCATCGTGCACCTGTTCCTGGTCCTGGCGATCGTCCTGTTCCTTGTCGGCTTGTTACGGGGCCGCCGGGCTGTCTGACGGGACGGGGGCCGGGCGCCCCCGCCGCTTCGTCACGCGGCCCCTTCACCCTCCGGCAGGCAGCCGGAGCGACAGGCACGAGAGCCCGCCGTCCATCTTTTCAAATTCGGACATGTCGAGGGTCACGACGGCGCATCCGCGCTCGCGCAGGCGCCGCTCCAGCCTCGGCGCTCCCGACGGAATCAGCACGCGGCCGTTGACCCGGATGGCGTTCGCGGCGTAAGCCTCCTCCGGCTCGACCGGGATCACGTCGAGGCCGAGCGCGCGCGCCGCCGCCGCGAGCGGCCCGACCGCCGCGACCGTGCCGCCGTCGATCCAGGAGATCCCGGTCTTCAGATGGAGGATGCCGGGCAGCCCTCCGACGGCCACGAGATGCGCGGCGCGGCCTCGGGCCGCGAGCCAGGCCGCGAGGCGGCGCGCGCCCGCTTCGTTCGTCCGCTCCGAGAGCCCGATCAGGAAGCCGCGGTCGGTCTCGAGCACGTCCCCTCCATCCAGCGTGCCGGGGGGCTCGATCGCCTCGAGCGACGCGACGAGCGGGAGGAGCGCCGCGCGCATCGGGTCGACTTCCCCGCGGCGGCTCTCCGCGCCGGGAAGGGTCAGGATCGCCTCACGCCCCAGGATCACCGCGGTGTCCTCGACGAACGTGGAATCGGGGTGCGCCGGATCGGGGGGCAGGCGGACCAGGCGCACGCCCGCCGCTTCCAGCGCGGCGGCGTAGGCGGCGTGCTGCGCGAGCGCCCGTTCCAGGTCGGGCGGTCCGAGCCCGGCCCGGGTGATACCCTGGGCGAAGGTCGGTCCGGGCGGCCGGACGACGGCCGCGGCGATGACGGGTTCCGGGGGTTCCATGGACTCGGCCCGCATCTTAGGCTGGAGATCGGCTGCGCGGTGTCGAAACATTCTACGGCCCGCTGCTCCACCGAACCCTGGAGACCGCGCACGAGCATGCTCGAAGATCCCGAACGGATTCCCGTCGTCGTCTCCGCCTCCTACGACGAGGTCGCGGTCCGCATCGCCCGCCGGATCGGCGAGATCCTGCGCGCGCGCCGGGCCGCCGGCCGGAGCGCCGTCCTCGGCCTGGCCACCGGCTCGACGCCGATCGGCGTCTACCGCGAGCTGATCCGGATGCATCGCGAAGAGGGGCTCGACTGGTCCCACGTGAAGACCTTCAACCTCGACGAGTACTACCCGATGGCGCCGGACAGCTATCACAGCTACCACCGGTTCATGTGGGAGAACCTCTTCGCGCACGTGAACATCCCCCGTGAGAACGTGCACATTCCGCGCGGCGACGTGCCCCGCGACCAGGTCGAGGCGCACTGCCGCGAGTACGAGCGCGCCATCGCCGAGGCGGGCGGCATCGACTTCCAGATCCTCGGCATCGGCCAGACCGGGCACATCGGCTTCAACGAGCCCGGATCGAGCGTGGCCTCCCGCACCCGCCTGGTCGTGCTCGACACGATCACGCGACGGGTGGCCGCGGCCGACTTCTTCGGCGCCGAGAACGTGCCCACGGAGGCGATCACGATGGGGGTGGCGACCATCCTCGACGCGCGCGAGATCGCCCTGATCGCCACCGGCGAGCACAAGGCGGCCGTCGTGAAGCGCGCCGTCGAGGGCGAGGTGGACCGGTCGGTCGCGGCCACCTACCTGCAGCGGCACCCCAACGCCACCTTCCACCTGGATCCGGCCGCCGCGGCCGAGCTCACGCGCGTGAAGACCCCCTGGCTCCTCCACGAGGTGGAATGGACGCCGGCGCTCGCGATCGTTGCGGTGGTGTGGCTGGCCCGGGAGACGGGCAAGTCGGTGCTCAAGCTGGACGACGTGGACTATCGCGAGCACCGGCTCGGCACCCTCCTCACCCGTTACGGCTCCTCCGGCGCCTTGAACGGCGTGGTGTTCAATGCGCTCGGCGCCAAGGTGCGCGGGCGGAGCCGGCTCCCGCGCGGGCAGCGGATCGTGGTCTTCTCGCCCCATCCGGACGACGACGTGATCTCGGCGGGGGGAATCCTCTGGAAGCTCCGGCAGAATGAGAACGACATCACGATCGCCTATCAAACGTCGGGGAACATCGCCGTCTTCGACCACGAGGTGCGGCGCTACCTGGATTTCGCGCGGCGGCTGACGGCCGACTTCCATCCGGGCGCGGACGGTTTTCTCGGCTTCCTGGACGACGTCGAGACCTCGCTCGCGCGCAAGCGCCCCGGGGACGTGGATCCCGAGCCGGTGCTTCAGATCAAGCGGCGGATCCGCGAGGTGGAGGCGGTCTCCGCGGTCGAGACGCTGCGCTTCCGCCGCGAGGAGACGCGCTTCCTGAACCTTCCCTTCTACGAGACCGGCAAGGTCCGGAAGGATCCGATCGGGGAGCGCGACGTCGAGATCGTGCTCGAGGTGCTGGAGGAGCGGCGGCCGGAGATCCTCCTCGTGGCCGGAGACCTCTCCGACCCGCACGGGACGCACCGCATGTGCCTCGACGCCGTGGACCAGGCGCTTCTCCGGTACTCCGGCCCGGCCCCCGAGGTGTGGCTCTACCGCGGCGCGTGGCAGGAGTGGTCGGTGACCGAGGCGGATCTCCTCGTGCCGATGTCGGAGGAGGAGCTGCGGCTCAAGATCAGCGCGATCTTCAAGCACCAGAGCCAGAAGGATCGCGCCCCCTTCCCCGGCGTGGACGAGCGGGAGTTCTGGGAGCGCGTCGAGGAGCGCAACAAGGCGACCGCCGCCGTCGTGGACCAGCTGGGGCTGCCCGAGTACTTCGCGATGGAGGCGCTGGTCGTGCGCCCCCCCGCCGCGGCCCTCGTTCCCGCCCCTACCGCGCCGTAGCGGCTCCCGGCGCGCCGGCCCCGGTGGCGCCCGCCGGGGCGGCGGGCTTGAAGATCAGCCCCAGGTTTCTCCGGCCGTTCATCTTCACGATCGCGGGCGCGTCGAAACGCAGGTGCCGCACGAACTCCAGCTTCGACTCCGCCGGCTGCGCCCCGATCCAGTCCCAGTCGAGGAATCCCTCCCCCAGGTCCGCGTTCACCGTGAAGTACCCCACCTGGAACGACGTGAGGTTCTGGAAGAAGTGGCTCCCCTGGGAGGGGGTCACGCGGAAGTCGCGGAACCCCGACTCGACGATCACGCGCGCGCCCGCGATCTGGTCCCACGTGACCGGAATGCCCAGCCAGGGGTCGGTGGAGCCCCAGCGCCCCACGCCGATCAGCAGATAGGGGCGCCCCTCGTCGGAGAGCTCGGCGTTGAAGCGCGCGACCTCGGCGGCGGCGGCGCGGCTCGCCGAGCGGTCGAAGCGGTGGAAGTCCACGACGACCGCGTCCCGGATCGAATCGACGACGCCGTTTCCGAGCACCTGGGTGCTGCGGCAGATCAGCACCTCGGGGGGCGCGTCGGAGAGGTCGAGGTCCTCGGTCTCCCGCGCCACCACGAGCGGCCGCATCTGGAGGAAGCCGAATTCGTGCGGCCGGTCCTCGCGCGTGGAGAGGCAGCCCGCGAACTCGATCTCCGCGGGCCGGTTCATCCCGTGGCTTCCGACGTTCAGGAGCACGGTGATCACGTCGGCGAGCGGGAAGACCCCATGCTTCAGGATGGGGGCGAAGGTCACCAGCCGGACGCCGGGGCGGGCCAGCCCATCGTAGATCGCGTGATTCTCCGCCGAGTAGGTGGAGCCCATGGCGTAGAGCGTGCCGTCCCGCTCCGCGGCCTCGAGCCCGAAGCGCTTCTCGCGCATGCCGCGGTCGGGATCGGCGTCGGCCCCTCCCGCGTCATCCAGCTCCACCGCCCAGAATTCGCGCTGCGAGTTCTTGAGGATCTCCTCGACGTCCGAGAACTGGACGATGGCCTGCGGATGCCGCGGGCAGAAGGTGAGGCAGCGCTCGCCGCCCACGACGCCGCGCCCCATCCCGAGCGCGACCGCCGCGACGCCGTCCTCCGGCTTCAGCGGCTCGCTCGCGTAGTAGTTGAAGGAGCGCGCCACCCCCGAGAAGTCGGGGTAGAAGCGGGTGCCGTGCCGCGCCCCGACCACCTTCTGGATGGCGACCGCCATCTTCTCCTCCTCCAGGCGGTAGGGCGTCGCGTGGAGATAGTCCTTCGCCTGGCGGAGGAAGGTGGAGGCGTAGACGCGCCGGATCGCGCCGACCAGCTCGCGAAGCCGCACCTTAGGATCGGGGTGGTTGTTCGGGAGCATGAAGGTCTCGTAGACGCCCGTGAACGGCTGGTACTGGGAGTCCTCGAGCAGGCTGGAGCTCCGGACCGCGAGCGGCCAGCGCACCGCCTCCACGAAATGGCGGAGCTTCCGCACGACGTCGCGCGGCAACGGCGTCGCCAGGAACTCGGCGATGATCCGGTCGTCGTCCCGGCTGTTCAGGGCCAGGTCCCGCAGCTCGCGCCGGGCCAGGAAGCGGTCGAAGCAGTCGGTGGCCAGGACGACCGCGGGCGGGACGGCGATCCGCACGCCCGGGAGCCTCCGGCCGATTCCCTGGTAGTTGAGCAGGTAGCGCACGAACGCCAGCCCGCGCGCCTTGCCGCCCAGGGAGCCGTTCCCGATCCGCGCGAAGAAGTTGCTCTCGGGATCGAACGTGTCGGGATCGAAGTCGGCGACCAGGGTCTCGCTCTGCTCGCGGCGGTACTCCGCGATCGAGGCGATCAGGTCGCGGCGCAGCTCCTCGAGCGTGTCGAAGTCGTCCACGCGGCGGGGACGGAGCTTCCGGGCCAGCGCGAACTCGGTCCGCGCCGAGAGCCAGTTCGAGAAGTGGTTCCGCTGGGCGTGGAACGCGATGCTCTCGGCGGGCGCGGTGCCGAGCTTGGCCTCGAGGCTCTTCATGTCGCGTGCCCGGTCCACCTCCGCGCCGTTCTCCATCCGGAAGATGAAGTCGCCGAACGCGAAGTTCTCCACCATGAAGGCGCGCAGGTCGGAGAGCAGGGTCTCCGAGTACTTGCGCAGGAACGCCGCCCCGACCCGGGCGGCGCCCGCCGCGAACTCGGGGCGGCTCGACTGCAGGACGATCGGCAGGTCGGGGATCCGCTCGCGCGCCATGCGCGCGAGATCGAATCCCGCCTCGCGGCTGGGCGTCCCCCCGCGCGGAAACTCCACGTCCGAGATCAACCCGAGGAGATAGGGCTGGTAGCGCAGGAAGAGCGCCCAGGCCTCCTCGAACGTTTTCGCCAGGAGGAGCTTCGGGCGGGCGCGCGAGCGCACCAGCCGGTGCGAGGGGTTGATCGACTCCCCGATCAGCCGCTCCGACTGGTGGATCAGCTCGGTGTAGATCTCGGGCAGGAAGGAGGAGTAGTAGCGGACGTTGTCCTCCACGATGAGGAGCACCCGCACCCCCATCGCGCCGGTGTCGTGCGCCGCGTTCCGGCGGTCCTCGACGTACTTCACGATCGCGACCAGCACACGCGCGTTCCCCTGCCAGAGGAAGAGCCCGTCCAGGTCGGAGAGGTCGTGGCGGGCCTCGAACTCCTTCCGCTCGTCGTTGTCGTACGCCATGGCCACGACCGGGATGTCGAGGCCGGACCGCTTCACCTCGCGGGCGATCTCCGTGGCGTCGGCGTCGGAGGCGCGCAGGGTCGTGAGGATCAGGTTGAAGCGGCGCTCGGCCTTTGCCAGGGCGAGCGCCTCGTGCCCGCTGAAGACGTGTGTGAGCCCCGGCGTGTGGTGAAGCGAGAGCTCCAGGAACTCCCCCGCGATCAGCTCGTTCAGCCGCCCGTCCTCCTGCAGCGTGAAGGAGTCATAGAGGCTGGAGACCAGGAGGATGTCCTGGACCCGGAACGGCATCAGGTTCTGGAACGCCTGGAAGGGATTGGAAACGTCGGGGATCGCGTCGGTCGGCGTCGTGCTCACGGCGGGATGATGCCACGGACGACGCGGGAAAAACAGCGCGGGCGGCGGGAGAACCCCGCCGCCCGCCAGGAGAGCGATGCGTCCGGACCGGTCTAGACGAGCCCCTGGTCCAGCATGGCGTTCGCCACCTTGAGGAAGCCGCCGATGTTCGCGCCGTTCAGGAGATTCCCCGGCGTGCCGTACTTGTCGGCGGTCTCGAAGCAGTTCCGATGGATCTCGATCATGATCTTGTGGAGCCGGTCGTCGACCTCCTCGCGGGTCCAGGAGAGCCGCATGCTGTTCTGCGACATCTCCAGCCCCGACGTGGCCACGCCGCCGGCGTTCGCCGCTTTCGCCGGACCGTACAGGATGCCGGCGTCCAGGTAGATCTGGATCGCGTCGAGCGTGCTCGGCATGTTGGCGCCCTCGGCGACCAGAGCGACGCCGTTCTTGATCAGGTTCGAGGCGTCCTTGGCGTTGATCTCGTTCTGGGTCGCGCTCGGGAACGCGCAGTCGGCCTTGATGTCCCAGAGCGGGTTGTAGCCGAGGCGCGCGTCGGTCGCGGTGTACTTGGCGCCCTTGAACTGGTCGGCGTATTCCTTGATGCGGCCGCGCCGCGCGTTCTTGAGCTCCATGACCCACGCCAGCTTGTTCCGGTCGATGCCGTCGGCGTCGTAGATCATCCCGTCGGAATCGGACCAGGTGACCGGTTTGGCGCCCAGGTCGAGCAGCTTCTCCACCGTGTACTGGGAGACGTTGCCGCTGCCCGAGACGAGGCAGGTCTTGCCGGCCAGCGACTGCTTCTGCGATTTCAGCATCTCGTCGGCGAAGTAGACGCAGCCGTAGCCGGTGGCCTCGGGCCGGATCAGCGATCCGCCCCAGTTCAGCCCCTTGCCCGTCAGCACGCCGGTGAACTCGTTCTTGAGCCGCTTGTACTGGCCGAAGAGGAACCCGATCTCACGGCCGCCCACGCCGATGTCGCCGGCGGGAACGTCGGTGTCCGGGCCGATGTGCCGCGAGAGCTCCGTCATGAAGCTCTGGCAGAAGCGCATCACCTCGTTGTCGCTCTTCCCCTTCGGATCGAAGTCCGATCCGCCCTTGCCGCCGCCCATCGGGAGCGTGGTGAGGGAGTTCTTGAACACCTGCTCGAAGGCGAGGAACTTGAGAATGCCGAGGTTGACCGAGGGGTGGAAGCGCAGCCCGCCCTTGTAGGGGCCGATCGCGCTGTTCATCTCAATCCGGAAGCCGCGGTTGACCTGCACTTCCCCGCGATCGTCCTGCCACGGCACGCGGAACATGAGGACCCGCTCCGGCTCGGCGATCCGCTCGAGGAGCTTTCCCGCCCGGTACTCGGGGTGGCGCTCCAGCATCGGCACCAGCGATTCGAACACCTCCTGCGACGCCTGGTGAAACTCCGGCTCCGCGGGATTCTTCGCCTTGATGCCGGCCATCACGTTCTGCACGTACTCTTTGGCCGTCATGGATTTTCCAGGGGTACGCACCGCTACATCCAACCCGCTCATGAATCGCTCCTTTCCAGAAACGGACGGTCTGCTTCCGCCCGAACGTTACAACCAGAAGCCGCTCATTGCAGCACGTGAATATTCTTTCGCTCGCAGATCCGGTTCAGCTCGTCCGGCCACACGGTCACGCTGACCTCTCCGAGATGCGCCTTCCGCAGTAGGAGCATCACGGTGCGCGACTGGCCAATGCCGCCTCCGATGGACAGCGGGATCTCGTCGTTCAGGATCGCCTGGTGATACGGGAGCTTGAGGAAATCGAGCTGTCCCGTGATCTCGAGCTGCTGCCGCAGGGTCTCCTTGGTCACCCGGATCCCCATCGACGTGAGCTCGTGCCGCCGCTGGGTGACGGGATTCCAGACCAGGATGTCCCCGTTCAGCCCGTGCATCGGCCTTCCATCCTCGGTCACCGTCGGCGTGACCCAGTCGTCGTAGTCCGCCGCCCGCATCTCGTGCGGGTAGCCGTCCCCGAGGATCCAGCCGATCCCGATGATGAATACGGCCGGGTGCTTCTGGAGGATCGCGGTCTCGCGCTGCTTCCGCGGGAGATCGGGATACATCGCGAGCAGATCCTCGGCGTGGATGAAGGTGAGCTCCTCGGGCAGCGCCGGGAAGGACGAGGCCTGGAGCTTCGGGAACTCCTTCCGGATGAAGGCCTCGGAGCCATGGATCACGCCCCAGATCGCCCGGACGGTCTCCTTCAGGTAGGCCAGGTTGCGCTGCTCGGGACGGATCGCCTTCTCCCAGTCCCACTGGTCCACGTAGGCGCTGTGGTCGTGGTCCAGGAAGTAGTCCTTCCGCACCGCGCGCATATCCGTGCAGATGCCTTCGCCGGGCACGCACTCGAACTGCCGGAGCGCGAGCCGTTTCCACTTCGTGGCCGCCTGCACCACCTGCGTGTGCATCCGCTCGTCGAGGCCCAGGCCGCACCGGAATTCCACCGGGGTGCGCGAGCCGTCGCGATCCAGATAATCGTTCAGTCCGCTCTCGCGCGTGACGACGAGCGGCACCTCCACGTGGAACAGACCCAGCGCCTTGCAGAGGTTCTCCTCCAGATGGAGCTTCAGCGCGTGAATCGCGAGCTGGGTCTCCTTCGGATCGAGGAGCGACCGGTACCCGTTGGGCAGGATGCGCTCCACCTCCTCGTACGTGCTGATGCCGGGACCCGCCAGGTCCGCGGTCTTGGTCGATGCCATGGGTCAGCCTCCGTGCGCGGCCGCGCCGCGCCAAGGGTCAGAGGAGCTTCCGTTTCATCGCGCCGCGCTCCAGCTCCTCGCGGAACCGGGGATGGGCGATGTCGATCAGGGCGCGGGCCCGCTCGCGGAGAGACTTCCCGTGCAGGTCCGCGACCCCGAACTCGGTGGCCACGAAATGGACGTCGGCGCGCGACGTCACCACGCCGGCGCCGGGATCGAGATACGGCGTGATGCGGGAGACCTCGCCGCCCTTGGCGGTCGAGGGGAGGGCGATGATCGCCCTGCCGCCCCGGGCGCGCGAGGCGCCCCGGACGAAGTCGACCTGCCCTCCGAATCCCGAGTAGGCCATGTCCCCGATGGAATCGGAGCAGACCTGCCCGGTGAGGTCGATCTGGATCGCGGAGTTGATCGCGACCATGCGGTCGTTCTGCGCGATCACGAAGGGATCGTTCACGTAGTCGCTCGGATGGAACTCCACGATGGGGTTGTCGTGGATGAAGTCGAAGAGCGGCCGCGTGCCCAGGACGAACGAGGCGACGATCTTCCCGGGGTGGAGCGTTTTCCGCTCATTCGTCACGACGCCGGCCTGGACCAGCTCGATGATGCCGTCCGAGAACATCTCGGTGTGTACGCCCAGGTGCTTCCGGTCCCTGAGATGGTGGAGCACCGCGTCCGGGATGCCGCCGATGCCCAGCTGCAGCGTGGATCCGTCCTCGACCAGCGCGGCCACGTTCCGGCCGATGTCGTCGAACGCGTCGGCCATCCGCACGTGCGGGAGCTCGACCAGGGGCTCGTCCACCTCGACGAACCGGGTCACGTTGCGCGCGTGGATGAAGTTGTCCCCCAGCACACGCGGCATCCGGGGATTCACCTGTGCGATCACGATGCGGGCCGTCGCCGCCGCCGCCTTGGTGCACTCCACCCCGACGCCGAAGCTGCAGAAGCCGTGCTCGTCGGGCGGCGACACCTGGATCAGGGCGACGTCCAGCGGGATCGTGCGCGTGGTGAAGAGGCGCGGGATCTCGGAGAGGAAGACCGGGAGGTAGTCCGCGCGGCCTTCGTTCACGGCATCGCGGGTGTTCTTCCCGATGAAGAGGGCGACGTGGCGGAAATGACGCTCCATGCCGGGAAGGGCGTAGTCGGCCCGCCCCTGGGACATGAGATGCATCACGCGCACGTCGTGAAGCCCGTCCCGGCGCGCGACCAGGGCGGCGAGCAGGGTCTGCGGCGCCGCGCAGCCCGGATGCACGTACACCGTGTCGCCCGGCCGGACCAGGCGCAGCGCCTCCTCGGGCGAGACCAGCTTGTCGTGATACTCGAGGGTGGAACGAGGGAGCGTGGTCGTCGCGACGGCCGGCGCGTCCAGGCTATCGGGCGACATCGTAGCTCCTCTCCCGCTCCGGATTCCGGTACGGCAGGTCCAGAACCGAGGCGATCTTGGGCTCGAGGCAGTAGCCGTCGTGCGTGTAGACGCCGCGCGCGAGCACCGGGTCGTCGTGGAGCACCCGGTCGGGACCGAGCCGGGCGATCTCGGCGAGATACGGCAGGATGATGTTCGAGAGCGCCGCCGTCGCGGTGCGCGGGACGAGCGCCGGAATGTTCGGGACGCAGAAATGGACGACGCCCTCGCGCACGTACGTCGGATCGAGGATGTTGGTGGGACGCGAGGTGGTGGAGCATCCGCCCTGGTCGATCGAGACGTCGAGGAAGACCGAGCGCGGCCGCATCGAGCGGACGAGCCGCTCGTCCAGGAGGTGCGGCGTCGTCTCCATCGGGATCAGCACCGCGCCGATCAGGGCGTCGGCGATCGGCACGAACCGCTCGATGTTGTACGGGGTCGCCACCGCGGTCGTCACGGGCGCCGGCACGCGGGCGAGGAGCCTCCGGAGGCGCTCCACGTCCCGGTCGAGCACGATCACCTGGGCGCCGGTGACGGCGGCGCGCATGGCCGCCGTCGATCCCACCACGCCCGCGCCCAGGATCACGACGATCCCCGGAGGGACGCCGGGGATGCCGTCGAGCATGATCCCGCGCCCTCCCTGCCGCGTCTGGAGGTACTGCGCCGCGATCGGGACCGCCAGCTTCCCCGCGATCTCGCTCATGGCCGTCAGCACGGGACGGTCGCCGTTCTCGCCTCCGATCGCTTCGAACCCGATGGCGGTGACGCGGCGGCGCACCAGGTGCTCCACCAGGCTCTTCGGCGCGGACGAGAGGTGCAGGAAGGAGAAGAGGATCTTTCCCTCCTCCAGCAGGCGGCTCTCCTCGAGCGAGGGCGGGATGACCTTGAGGATCACCCGCGACCGCCCGATCACCTCCTCGGCCGAGTAGACGATGGTGGCGCCCGCGTCGCGGTAGGCCTGGTCGTCGAATCCCGAGCTCGCGCCCGCGTCCGACTGGATCACCACGCGGTTCCCCTGCCGCACCAGCTCCCCGACGGCGAAGGGGATCAGCGCGACGCGGGTCTCGCCCGAATAGGTCTCTTTCAGGATTCCGATGTCCATCACACGAGCTCCTCGACCGGAATCGCGGGACGCCGCGCGACGCGCTCCCGCTCCTCGTCCCGGAGCTGCGCCTCGAGAACGGCGATCGAGGCGATGTGGATGATCTCGTTGTCGTCGGAGGTCGGCGACACGATGTGGACCGGCTTCGCCAGGCCGGTGAGGATCGGGCCGATCGTCTCGGCCCCGCCCAGGCGCTGCATCAGCTTGTAGGCGAGGTTGCCCGAATGGAGATCGGGGAAGACGAGGACGTTGGCGTCCCCCTGGATGCGGCTGAAGGGGAAATGCTCCTGGGCGACGGCGGGGTCCACCGCGGCCTCGAGCTGCATCTCGCCGTCCACGACCAGGTCCGGCGCCCGCTTCGCCACCAGCCGGGCCGCCTCGCGCACCGTGTCCACCAGCGGATGCTGGGCCGATCCGAAGCTGGAGAAGGAGAGCATCGCGACGCGCGGGTCGAAACCGAATTCGCGCGCCACACCGGCCGCCAGGATCGCGATCTCCGCGAGCTCCTCGGCCGTGGGCTGGATGTTCACGGTGGTGTCCGCGAAGAACCAGCACTTCCGGCGCGCGATGATGCAGTAGACGCCGCACACGCGCGTGATGCCGGGGCGGAGCCCGATGATCTGGAGCGCGGGGCGGATCGTGTCGGGATAGTGCTGCGTCACCCCGGACACCAGCCCGTCCGCGTCCCCCATCTGCACCATCATCGTGCCAAAGTAGTTCGGATTCAGCAGCAGCGTATCGGCTTCCTTCGCGGTCAGCCCCTTTCGCTGCCGCATGCGGTAGAGCGCGTCCACGTACGCCTCCCGCTTGGGATGGCGCCGCGGATGCACGAGCTCGATCCCGGCGAGCGACAGGTCCAGGTGCCGGGCTTCGCGCTCGATCTCCTCCGGCTTGCCGAGGAGCACGGGGCGCGCGATGCCCTCGGTCACCAGGTGCGCGGCTACGCGCAGGATGCGCGGATGCGTCCCCTCCGGGAACACGATCCGCCGCGGCGACCGGCGCGCGCGATGCATCACGGCGCGCGCGATCTCGCGCGACTTGCCGAGCCGCGCCTCCAGCCGATCCCGGTACTCACCGAGATCGATCGTCAGGCGGGCGACGCCGGTCTCCATGGCGGCCTTCGCCACGGCGGGCGCGACCCAGAGCAGCACGCGCGGGTCGAACGGCTTGGGAATCAGGTAGTCGGGACCGAAATGCAGCGTCTCGACGCCGTAGGCGCGCGCCACCGCGTCGGGCACGTCCTGCTTCGCCAGGTCGGCCAGCGCGGCGGTCGCGGCGAGCTTCATCTCGTCGTTGAAACGGCGGGCGCGGACGTCCAGCGCTCCCCGGAAGAGGAAGGGGAACCCGAGGACGTTGTTGACCTGGTTCGGGTAGTCGGAGCGGCCGGTCGCCATGAGCACGTCGGGTCGGGCCGCCTTGGCGTCGGGGTAGCTGATCTCGGGATCGGGGTTGGCGCAGGCGAAGAGGATCGGCTTCGGCCCCATCGATCGCACCATGTCCTGGGTCACGAGCCCCGCGCTCGAGAGCCCGAGCAGCACGTCGGCGCCGCGGAGCGCGTCGGCGACCGTGCGCGCCGTCGTCTGGACGGCGAACTCGGCCTTGTACGGATTCAGCTCGCCGAGGCGGCCGGTGTGCACGACCCCCTTGCGGTCGCACAACGTGATCTGATCCTTGCGCAATCCGAGCTTGGTGAAGTGGCGCGCGGAGGCGATGCCGGACGCGCCCGCTCCGAGGATCACGACGCGGATGTCCCGCAGCTTCTTCCCCGTGACCTCGAGCGCGTTCAGGAGGGCCGCGCCGGTGATGATCGCCGTACCGTGCTGGTCGTCGTGAAAGACCGGAATGGAAACGAGCGCCTGGAGCTTCTGCTCGATGGCGAAGCACTCGGGAGCCTTGATGTCTTCGAGATTGATGCCCCCGAACGTCGGCTCGAGGAGCGCGCAGAGCCGGACGATCTCCTCCGGGTCCTTCGACGCGATCTCGATGTCGAACACGTCCACGTCCGCGAAGCGTTTGAAGAGGACGCCCTTCCCCTCCATGACCGGCTTGCCCGCCAGCGGGCCGATGTCGCCCAGGCCGAGCACGGCGGTGCCGTTCGTGATGACGGCCACGAGGTTTCCGCGCGCCGTGTATTCGTAGGCGAGATCGGGGTTCTTCTCGATCTCCAGGCAGGGCACCGCGACGCCGGGGGTATAGGCGAGGGAGAGATCTTTCTGCGTGGCGCAGGGCTTCGTGGATACGACTTCGATCTTGCCGGGGCGGCCGCCCCGATGATAGTCGAGGGCTTCTTTGAAGAGTGCGTCGGCCATGGCTTTCGTCCCCTTTCGACTCGAGCGCCCGGCGGCCCGCCGTAACGCCCCGTCTGAGCCCATCTTCGGTCCGGATTCAGGCGCCGGTAAGGTGGCCGCAAGTAGCATGGACACTGGGCCCTGCGTGATTCGAACTGCGCCGCGAATGGGGCGGGATCGGGGCCCCGAAACGGGCGGGTGGGCGAGGGTGTTCGGCGGTCCGCCGGCAGTTCCGCCGTAATCTCCCTTGATCCCAACGGGTTACGGACGGCATTCAGGCGCGGACGCGGGATGCCGAAGAGTACGGGATGCGCCAGATCCTCGCGTTCGCCCTGCTCCTCGGCATCACCCCCGGATGCGCCGGCTCGCTTCCCGCGCCGGGCGTCGGGCCCGCGCCCTCCTCGGAAGAGCGGCTCGCGTTCGAGGAGGAGGGATACGCCTCGTACTACGGCCGGGAGCACCACGGCCAGAGAACGGCGAGCGGCGAGCGGTTCGACGCCGGCCGCCTCACCGCGGCGCATCGCACGCTCCCCTTCGGCACGCGCGTGCGGGTCACGAATCTCGACAACGGGCGCCGGGTCGTGGTGACCGTCACCGACCGCGGTCCCTTCCGCCGCCATCGCGTCATCGACGTCTCGCGCCGGGCGGCGAAGGATCTCGGCTTCCTGCGCGAGGGCACGGCGCGCGTGCGGCTGGAGGTTCTCTCGGGGTGATGCCGCGGCCGCGCGCAGCCGAGACGCCAAGGGCCCCCGGGCGGAAGCCCAGGGGCCCTTCGTTCAGACCGCCGACGGCGGTCGCGCCGCGGCGCTTCACTGCGCCGAATCGGGAGCCGCCTCCGCCGGCTTCGCACCTTCGTCGCGCAGGCGCAGGAAGACCCAGACCCGCTTGTAGCGGTTCGCGCCCGTCGTCGCGGTGACCCCGAGCGCGAGCTTCTCGGTGTTCGCGCGCAGCGGCACGCGATAGGACGCCTGCCAGAGATTCGACTCGGAGTCGTACGTGAACGGCGTCTTCTCGCCGGCTCGGTCGGTCAGCGTCACCGAGGTCACGTCCGTGGATCCGGTCGCCGCGATCGTCACCACGCTGCCGGGGATCACGACCGATTCCGGTCCGGTGGCGACGATGTCCGGAGGCAGCGTCTCCTCCGCGCTCGGCGTGGTCTCGGCCACGCCGGTCACGACCCCGTCCGACGCGAGCGTGGTCGGGGTGGCGGCGGCGCCCTGGCCGACGGCGCCCTGCTGAACGGGAACGACGGCCGTCTCGTGGTTGGCCAGCTCGGCGGTCGCCTTCTCCTTGTGCTCGCCGCATCCGAGGGCGGCGAGCGCGATCAGGAGCGGCGTCGCGACCAGGGCGGCTTTCAGGAAGAAGAGGCGGTCGTCGCGTTGCGATTCCTGGGTGTTCGGGTTCTGGTTCATGACTGTCTCCCACATCCGGCTTCTGGCGGCGTCGAGGAGCGGCGCCGGGGCCGCGGGCTCGATCGCCTGGCGTGGGCTGCGTCCCCGGGCCAGGGCCGTGAGCGGCGTTCGAGTGCTGCCGCTCGCACCGTCCCTAATCAATCGCCATGCCGCGCCACTAAGTGTCTATAACTAAATAACTTAACCAAAGCGCCCGGATCCGAGGGCTCGGATGACGTGTCAATGTTGACACGCGACCTCATCGAGAGCACGCTGGCGCCAATCCCAAGCTCAATCGGACCCAGGTGATGGAGGCGCGTGTCATGACGGACACGGAAGTGCGCGGGATGCGCCGACGCGGGAAGCTGCTCTTCGCCGCCATCGCGCTGGCGACGGCCTCCTGCGCCGCGGTCACCCCGAGAAGCTCGCCGACGCGCGTGCTCTGGGTCCGGGGCGACCACGTCTACGTCGCGCTGGGGGATGGCGCGCCGGCCGCTCCCGGCGATTCGGTGCGCTTCGGCGATCGAGGAACCCCGGTGGGAAGCGGCACCGTCATCGAAGTCGTTCGGGACGAGATGGCGATCGTCGCGCTCACCTCGGGATCGCTCGCGCGCGTGAAGAAGCTCGAGCGCGTGCGCGCCGTGATCGCGCACGCGCCCGGTGCTGTGCCCGCGTCCCTTCGCGTAGCGCTCCCCTCGGGAGATCGCGGCAACCTTCTCTTCCGCTGCCCGGATCGGCCGCCCGGGGTGCCTCGTCTCCCCGAGGGGCTTCGCGGATACGTGCTCAACGAGGCGCAGCGATCCGAACGGCCAATCCGATTGCGGCCCGATCCGCACGTGCGTCCCCCCTCGCCCTGGCCCGATACGCTGATCGTTCACTACTTCGAGAACGCGACCGACGAGGAGATCGCCCTGGAGCGCGGCGACGTGGACGTGGCCGTGTTCTGGCCGGGAGAGCTGTCGCGGAGGATGCGGGAGGACGCGCGCTGGAAGGATTCGCCTCGCGGCGTGCGAAGCCGCGGGATCGTGGCGATCACGGGAGCCGACCTCGTCCCCGCGGGCCTCGACTCGTCCACCGCGCTGGCCCTGGACGACGAGCTGTTCCGCGGCGACCTGGAATGGACCGGCTTCTTCCTGCCGCCCTCGGAGCGGGGGCCGGGCCAGCTGGGAATCGACGAGAGCCTTCCCGGCGCCGCGACCCTCCGCGCGTGGCTCACGCGCCGCCTCGGGACGCCCCGCGGAGGCGTCGTCGGGCGGATGGCGTACGTCGACGCGCCGTTCGATTCGGCCGCGGCCCCGGGATTCCAGCCGCTCTACCGGATCACCTGCCCCGTGGTGAGCGGGCCCGCGTGGCGCCGGACGGTCGAGGCCATCGGCGCCGGAGTCTTCGTGAACATGGCGGTCTGCGCGCCGGCCGCGGCCGGAGGGCGATGAACTCCCTCCGCGTCCGGCTCATCCTGGGCTTTGCGCTCGTCGCCCTCGTGCCCCTCGCGATCGCGATCGTCCTCCTCACGGATCGGATCGAGACCATGGTCCGGACCCAGGCCGCGGACCGGGTCACTTCGGCCCTTCAAGCGATCACGACCCAGCTCGCCGATGACGAGCGGCGGACCCTGGAGAAGACGCAGATCCTCGCGCGTGATCCCGAGCTCAAGCGGCTCTACCTCGTCCGCGGCGCCGGAGGCCGCGAACTCGCCGATTACCTCGAAGAGCGCCGGTTCCTGCTCGGATTCGACTTCCTGCGCGTCCTCGACTCGAGCGGTGCCCTACGCGCCGACGCCGCCGAGGCCGTCACGACGTCCGATGCGGTGCGGCGCGCGGTCCGTCCGGCGCCGCCGCGCCCCGGCGGGAGATTCGTCGTCTCCATCCGGAGGCTCGAAGGGGACTCCGGCCTGGCGCTCGTCGCGCGGGCCCCGATCCCCTATCAGGGGGAGAGCGTGGGAAGCGTCGAGGGAGGACTCGCCCTCGACGCCGAGTACCTCGACCGCTGGCGCGCGCGGAGCGGGATTGGCCTGGCGCTTCGGGATGCCGAGGCCAAACCGGTCGTCGGGGACGCCGCCGCGGGGTTTCCCATGTCCCCCGGCGTGTGGGGGCGGCTCCGGAGGGTCTATGCCCAAGGGGCCATCATCAGCGAGACGGTTCCGATCGCCATCGGCGATCCGCCGTACGCGTCGCTCGTCGGCGGCGCGGGTACGGAATCCTCCGAGGCGACGATCACGTCGCTCCAGTGGGCGTCCGCGGTCCTGGGGCTCGTTGCGCTGGCGATCGCGATCGTGCTCGGCTTGGCCTGGTCGCGCCAGATCTCGCGCCCGGTCGAGCAGCTGGCCGCCTATTCGGAGAAGCTGGCGCGCGGCGAGTGGGACGAGCCGCTCGCGTTGCACAGCGTGCGCGAGCTGGAGACGCTGGTCGAAGCGCTCGACCGGATGCGGCGCGATCTCCTGTCCTATCGCGAGCGCCTCGTGGTGACCGAGCGGCAGGCGGCGTGGAGCCAGATGGCGCGCAAGGTGGCGCACGAAGTGAAGAATCCGCTCACGCCGATCGCGATCTCGATCGCCGATCTCCGGCGAAGCTACGAGTCCAAGCGCCCCGATTTCCCCGCGATCCTGGATCAAGCCGTGCGCACCATCGGCGAAGAGGTCGAGACCCTGAAGCGGCTCCTCCAGGAGTTCTCCGACTTCGGCCGCTTCCCGCCGCCGCGCATCGAGCCCTGCCGCTGGTCGGGCCTGGCGGCCGACCTCGAGACGCTCTACGGCGAGGAGATCCGATCCGGAAGACTGGCGGTGTCCCCCGAAGGCCGCGCACTCGTCTTCCCCGCCGACGCGGGACAGATCCGCCAGGCCCTCGTGAACCTGGTCCGGAACGGTCTCGACGCCACGGCCGCCGGCGGCGGGCGCGTCGCCGTCGGCGCGTGCGCGGAGCATTCCACCGCCGTGATCACCGTCGCCGACGGCGGTCCCGGCCTGACCGCCGAGCAGCGCGCGCGCCTCTTCACGCCGGGCTTCACGACCAAGCCGGAGGGAAGCGGCCTGGGACTCACGATTGTGGAGCGGATCGTGAACGACCACGGCGGGACGATCGACGTGCGCTCCGGGCCGGGCCAGGGCACCACCTTCACCCTCCGGCTCCCCCTGCGGCGCGAGGCCTGACGATGCCCGGCATCCTGATCGTCGACGACGAAGCGAACATCCGTTCCAGCCTCGAGGGAGCGCTCGGCCGCGAGGGCTATCAGGTGGAGGGCGCCGCGACCGTGGCGGAGGCGCGGGCGAAGCTCCGCGATTCCTTCGACTTCATCCTCCTGGATGTCTGGCTTCCCGACGGGAACGGCCTCGATTTGCTCCGCGAGTCGCTCGCCGCCGATCCCGACGCGGTCGTGATCATGATGTCGGGGCACGCGACGATCGACGCCGCGGTCCAGGCGACGCGGCTTGGCGCTTTCGATTTCCTCGAGAAGCCGCTCTCCCTGGAGCGCCTCCTCGTGCTGCTTCGAAACGCCGGCGCCGCGGCCGCGCTCAAGTCGGAGAACCGCCGGCTCACGCGGGGATGGGCCACGCCGATCACGGGGCGATCCCCCGCGATCCGCCGACTCCTCGGCGAAATCGAGCGCGCGGGCGCGGGCGCGGCGCGCGTGCTGATCCAGGGGGAGAACGGCACCGGCAAGGAGCTGGTCGCGCGCGCGCTCCACGCCGCGGGGCCGCGGGAGGGCCGCCCGTTCGTCGCCGTGAACTGCGCCGCGATCCCCGAGGAGCTGATCGAGTCGGAGCTGTTCGGGCACGAGCGCGGCGCCTTCACCGGCGCGACGCAGGCGCGCAAGGGCCGCTTCGAGGAGGCGCACGGCGGAGCGCTCTTCCTCGACGAGGTCGGAGACCTGAGCGCGCGCGCCCAGACCAAGCTGCTCCGCGTGCTCCAGGAGGGGGAGCTGACGCGGGTCGGAGGCAATCGCGCCATCCGCGTGGACGTGCGGGTGATCGCCGCCACGAACCAGGATCTCGCTGCGCTGGTCCGCGCCGGCCGCTTCCGCGAAGACCTCTATTTCCGCCTCGCCGTGATCCCGATCACGGTGCCTCCGCTGCGCGAGCGCGCCGAGGACATTCCCCTCCTCGTGGAGCGCTTCGTCGTCGAGACCGCGGCGGAGGCGGGCGTGCGGCCGCGCGCGTTCGCCCCCGCCGCGCTCGAGACGCTGGCGCGTTATCGTTTCCCCGGGAACGTGCGCGAATTGCGGAACATCGTGGAGCGCCTCCTGATCATGGCCCCGGGCGAGCGCGTCGGGGTCGAGGCGGTGCGCTCGATCCTGCCGCCCGAGCCGGCGGAGCACGGCGCGTCCGACAGCCCGGGCGTGGGGAGGCTGGCGGACCGCGTGCGCGACTTCGAGCGGAGCGCGATCGAGGCGGCCCTCGCGGCCGAAGGCGGCAGCATGACGCGCGCCGCGGCGCGGCTGGGGCTGGAGCGCAGCCATCTCTACAAGAAAATGAAGAAGCTGGGATGGACCCCGGACGAAGACGCGCGCTGACGCGACGTCCGGCCTCGATCGGCGGGCTCGGTCATGGATCCTTCCCTGCGTGACCGGCATCACAGATGCGAGCGGGGCGGGGCGCCCAGGGTAAAGCCGTTGCCGGTGAGGACCCGGACGGGCGGGAACCGCCGCCGGTCCGGAGGGGTACCGAGGGCATGACCGCCGGACACCCGGGCCATCCGGGAAGAGCGAAGGTCCCCCCTTTCGCACGGCTCGAACAACGGAGGGATGCGGCTTTGAAACGTGGCTCACCCGTTCCGGCGGCCGCGTTCCTGGCCGCGGCCCTGCTGTTCATGCTCGCACCCGGCGCCCACGCAGCGGCGCCGCCGCGCGGTGCCGTCGCGCCGTCGTTCAACCTCCCGACCGCCACCGGTTCGGTCTCGCTCGACTCGCTCCGGGGGAAAGTCGTGCTGGTCGATTTCTGGGCATCCTGGTGCGTTCCCTGCAAAAGCTCCTTTCCCTGGATGACCGCCATGCACCAGCGCTACGCCCCGAAGGGCCTCGCCATCGTCGCGATCAACGTGGACAAATCGCGGAAGTCGGCGCAGGAGTTCCTCGAGAAGCATCCCGCTCCGTTCATCGTCGCCTATGACCCCGACGGCAAGACCGCGAAGGCGTTCCACGTCTGGGGCATGCCCACGAGCTACCTCATCGCGCCGGACCGGTCGATCCTCTTCGCGCGATCGGGCTTCGATCCCAAGCACGCCAAGGACGTCGAGGCGATGATCGCCCAGGCGTGCGCGCGATGAGCGCGCGCGTTCGGCTCCTCATCGCGCGGACGCTCCTGGCCACCGCCGCCGCGGCGTCCGCCGGCTGCGCGGCGATGAAGGTGGAGCCCTGGGACCGCGATCTCCTCGCCGAGAAGAAGATGAGCTTCACCCCCGCACCCCTCGAGTCCGCCATCGACGACCATGTCTACTTCAGCAAGGAGGGCTCGACCGGCGGCCAGGGCGTCGGCGGGGGCGGATGCGGATGCAACTGAGCCGATCGCGGAGGCGCGCGCGATGACGCCTCCTCCGGGAGCGACGCCCCGGCGCGTCTCTCCGCTCCGCGCCCGCCTCGGCGCCGCGGCCTGTCTTCTCGTGGCCGCGGGCGCGCGGAGCGCGGCGGCGCAGCTTCCCGATTCGACCGTCGCGCCCGACACCAGCTGGAATCCCGATTCGACGCGGGCCCCGCTGGCGGCGCCCGCCGCCGCCTACCGGTGGCAATTCGACGGCGCGGGCCTTCTCTACAGCGAGAAGGGGCGCGCCAAGGTGATCGAGCCGCAGGCCCGCATCACGCGGCTCTTCCCCGACGGGCAGACCCTTTCCGCCACCCTCGGCCTCGACGTCATCACCGGCGCCTCGCCCACGGGCGCGATCCCCACGACCACCGTCCAGACGACGACCACCCCCTCCGGCAACGTCCAGACGCAGACCGCGAACGAGGTGCCGACGCACCCCTTCAACGACCTCCGCACGGGGCTGGACCTCGAGTGGACGAAGCCGGTCGGCGGCTGGCTCACCCCGTCCTTGGGAACGCATGTCTCGATGGAGAAGGACTACCGCTCGCTGGGGGGCACGGCCAAGCTGTCGGTGGCGATGATGCGGCGGCTCACGACCCTCACGGTGGGAGCCGGCTACAACGAAGACCGCGTGGACCCGCGCGGCGGAACGCGCGCGCCCCTCACCGACGGCACCGTCCTCCTCGGCACGGGAGCGAACCCGAAGCGGGTCCGGAGCGCGCTCGCGGGGGTCTCGCGGGTGCTCACGCGCCGCTGGCTGTTCGGGGTGACCGGCTCGCGCACGACCGAGCACGGCTATCTCACCGATCCCTATAAGGTGATCAGCGTGCTCGACGCGACGGGCGCGCCCACGAGCGACGTGGTGACGGAATCGCGCCCCTCCTCGCGGACGCGCGACGACGTGCTCGCGAGCTCGGTCTACCACCTGGCGCAGAACATCCTGTACGCCTCCTATCGCTACTACTGGGACGATTGGGGCGTCCGGTCGCACACGGCCGACGCGCGCTATCGCGTGGAGCTGCCGAACCAGAGCTATCTCCAGCCGCACATCCGCTACTACTTCCAGACGCGCGCGAATTTCTTCCAATTCGGGCTGCCCCAGGGCGCTCCGCTCCCCGAATTCGCGACGAGCGACGCGCGCCTGGGAGACCTCCGGACCATCACGCTCGGCGCCACGTATGGATTCCATCCGCACGCCGGTCCGGGCGAGGTGACCCTGCGGGCCGAGTATCTCCGGCAGTGGGGCAAGGGATCGGGAGGTCAGGACGGCGGCGAGCTCGAGGGCGAAGCGGCCCCGGCCGCTTCGTCCGGGCCGATCGACTTCATCCCGCCGGAGAGCATCGGATCGATCGTGGTCGGGTACTCGGTTCCCTTCTAGGCGCCGCATGCGTCCGGCCCACGCCAGTACCGCCGGCGCGCCTCCCATCGTGGAGCGCGCCGGAGACGTTTTCATCGGACGATTCACCGCCATGGCGAGCCCGTGCGAGGTCCTGGTCGACACCGACGACCCGGCCGAGGCGGGCTCGCTCGCTTCGCGGGCCGCCGCCGAAGCACGCCGCGTCGAGGCGAAGTTCAGCCGCTATCGCGAGGACAGCGTCGTCGGACGCCTGAACCGCGCGCGGGGAGCGCCGACGGCGGTCGACGAGGAGACGGCGCGCCTCCTGGACTACGCCGCCGCCTGCTGGGAGGAATCGAACGGCCTCTTCGACGTGACGACCGGGGCCCTTCGCCGGGCCTGGACGTTCGACGGGAGCGGCCGGCTCCCGAGCCAGGACGCCGTGCGCGCGGCGCTGCGCGACGTGGGGTGGGCGCGCGTCCGGTGGGACGGCGCGTCGCTCACGATGCCGGCGGGGATGGAGGTCGACCTCGGGGGAATCGGCAAGGAATACGCGGTCGACGGCGCCGCCGCCCTCCTCATGGAGCGAACCGAAGCGCCGCTCCTCGTGAACTTCGGCGGCGATCTCTTCGCGAGCGGTCCGCGCCGGGGCGGCGCGGCATGGATCGTCGGCGTGGACGATCCCGCGCGCACCGGCGCTTCCGCGCTCTATCGCGTCGACCTCCTCGGCGGCGGTCTCGCCACGACGGGCGACGCCCGGCGCTTCGTGCTGCGGGACGGAAAGCGCCTGGGACACATCCTCGATCCGCGGACCGGATGGCCGGTCGAGGACCCGCCGGCCTCGGTCACCGTGCTGGCGCGCAGCTGCCTCGAGGCGGGCACGCTCTCGACCCTCGCCTATCTGCACGGCTCCGGCGCCGAGGCGTTCCTGCGCGACCAGGGGGTGGAGTTCCGCATCATTCCCGGCGCTTGAACGCGGCGGCGCGCCCCGCTAGGCTCCGCCCCTCGAAGCCGCTCGCCCGCCCTCACGCACCTGGTCCCGGAGGCACGCCGTGCGCATTGGAACTCCCCTTTCGCCCGGAGCCGTCAAGGTGATGCTGCTCGGCTCCGGCGAGCTGGGCAAGGAAGTCGTCATCGCCCTGCAGCGCTACGGCGCCGAAGTGATCGCGGTCGATCGCTACCCGCATGCCCCCGCCCATCACCTGGCGCACCGATGGCACGCCGTCGACATGGCCGATCCGCGCGCGCTCCGCGAGGTGATCGAGCGGGAGCGCCCCCACCTGGTCGTCCCCGAGATCGAGGCGCTGGCCACGGACGAGCTCGCGCGCGTCGAGGCGGACGGGCTCGCGGAGGTGATCCCCACCGCGCGCGCCGTCCAGCTCACGATGAACCGCGAAGGGATCCGGCGGCTCGCCGCCGAGGAGCTTTCGCTCCCCACGTCGCGCTACCGCTTCGCGCAGAGCGCGGCGGAGGTCCGGGAGGCCGGCGCGGCGCTCGGCTACCCCGTCGTCGTGAAGCCGGTCATGTCCTCGTCCGGCAAGGGGCAGTCGGTGGTGCAAGGCCCCGACGCCGCCGACGCCGCGTGGGACTACGCCGAGAGCGCGGGAAGGGTGAAGCACGGCCGCGTGATCGTGGAAGAGAAGATCGAGTTCGAGTACGAGATCACCCTGCTCACCGTGCGCGCGCTCGGCCCGGACGGCAAGGTCGCCACCAGCTTCTGCGAGCCGGTCGGGCACGTGCAGGCGAAGGGCGACTACGTGGAGAGCTGGCAGCCGCAGCCGATGCGCCCGGCCGCGCTCGAGCGGGCGCGCGAGGTGGCCCGCGCCGTCACGGGGGCCCTGGGAGGACGCGGCGTCTTCGGGGTCGAGCTGTTCGTACGCGACGACCAGGTCTGGTTCAGCGAAGTGAGTCCGAGGCCCCACGACACGGGGCTCGTCACCATGGCGACGCAGGCGCAGAGCGAGTTCGAGCTCCACGCGCGCGCCATCCTCGGCCTGCCCGTGAGCACGGAGCTCCGCGCTCCGGGGGCGAGCGCCGTGATCTACGGCGGCATGGACGCGGAGGGGATCGCCTTCGAGGGGCTGGACGAAGCGCTCCGGGTGCCCCGAACCTCGGTGCGGCTCTTCGGAAAGCCGGCGTCGTTTCCCCGCCGCCGCATGGGGGTGGCGACGGCCTGGGGCGGCGACGTCGCCGACGCGCGCGAGCGCGCGAAGCGCTGCGCCGGCCTCGTCCGGCCCGTGCCCGCTCCGCGCGAATCGCCCGTCGAGAACTCCTCCGCGGCGTCGTCCTGACGGACGCCGCCGGCTCTCCGCGCCGCCGCTACTCGGCGCGGGCCTCGCGCCGCGCCCGGTCCACCATCTCCGGGCTCGCGTAGATCGCCACCTCGACGCGGCGATTGCGGCTCCGCCCCGATTCGGTGTCGTTCGACTCTACCGGCTCCCGCTCGCCGCGGCCCGCCGTCTCGATGTCCCGATCGACGCCCTGCGAGCGCAGGTAGCGCGCCGCCGCGGCGGCCCGACGCTCCGAGAGATCCATGTTGTAGCTGTCGGTGCCGACGGCGTCGGTGTGCCCGACGATCAGGAGATTGGTTTCGTCGTACTTCTCCAGGCTGCGCGCCAGCTCGTCCAGGTTGCGGCGCGCCGTGCCGCGAATGGCGTCGGAATCGAAGTCGAAGAGAAGGCCCGACTCGAAGGTGATCTGGATCCCCTCCCCGACGCGCTCCACGATCGCCCCCGGGATGTTCTGCTCCAGCTCCCGCGCCTGCTGGTCCATCTTGTGGCCGATGATCGCGCCGGCCGCTCCACCGACGACCGCGCCGATGATGGCGCCGCGCGCCGTCGAGCCGGTCGCGTTCCCGATCACCGAGCCGCCCGCGGCGCCCGCCGCGGCGCCGATGATTGCGCCCTTCTGCTCCTTGCTGAGCGACGAGCATCCGGGAACGCCGCCTAAGACGAGCGCTCCGGCCAGCGCCAGCGTCGCCGCCTTGTGCATGGAAATCCGCATGGAAGCCTCCATTCCGGCCCGCGACCCTCGCCGCGTGCCGGACTCAGGTTGGGTTCGTGACGTTATCGCCGGCCGGACCGCCCGCCCGGCGGACGGTTCCGCGCCGTCGCGCGCGAGCCCGAATCTGGCGATTCCGAGGCGCCGCTCGCGGGCCGGCGGGATTCCTCCGACGGCTGCTCGGCCGCGGGCTCGCCGGTCTGGCTCACTTCGAACAGGAACCACACGCGGCGCTCGGTCTGATCCAGGATGTCCTGGAGCAGGTTGCCGGTCGGCGTATCGTGATGCTCGTCGCAGGTCTCGATGGCCGCGCGCTGGCGCTCGGCCATCGCCCGGTTGTCGTCGAGCAGCCTCCGCACCATTTCGAGCGGCGTGACGTACTCCTCCTCGTCGTCGGCCACGTTCTGGAGGGACCCGATGTGACCGATGCTCCGGATCGTCGTCCCGCCGATCTTCCGCAGGCGCTCCGCCAGGATGTCCACCGACTCCAGCACGGTCTCGGCCTGCTCGTCGAACAGGAGATGGTAGTCTCGGAAATGCGGCCCGCTCACGTGCCAGTGGAAGTTCTTGGTCTTCACGTACAGCGCGAGCGCGTCGGCGATGAGCGGATTGACGGCCTCCACCACGGCGCGGACGTCATCCGGTCCGAGGTCGGTGGGCGTCGCCAGAGGCCGGGGAGCCGTCGGGCGGGCGTTCAAGGCGCGTTTGGCCATGGATTCTCCTTCCGGTATCGACCGGGGATTCGTTGGGTTCGGGGTCCCCTGCTCCGGGACCGCGGGACGCGGCCCTCATGGCCGCGTCGCGCGCCCCTGATTATCGGCGCGGGCGTCCCATGAAGGGAAGCAGGACGAGCGAGACCAGTCCGAACGCGCCATCCAGGGCCAGGGTGGCGGGATAGCCCCACCGCACGAGCGCGTGCCCCTGCCATCCCGACGTATAGGAGTAGACGAGGTTGCAGAGGGCCATGTACGCGGTGAACTGCGTCGCGGCCACCGCCGGTGTCGTCACGTCCATGTAGATGGCGGTGCCGACCCCGTACATGAGCCCCTGGAAGACGGAATAGCCCAGCGTCAGCACCCAGAAGAGCCGGACCAGCTCGTGCGGGACCACGGGGCGCCCGGGCATCGAGGGATCCACCGGCAGGATCCAGCCGAAGTGGCGCATGGCCAGGGCCATGGCGAACGTCGGAAGCGTGGTGCCGACCACGAAGAGGGCCAGGGTGCGGCGCCGGCCGAAGCGGTCGGAGAGCCATCCTCCGAGCACGCAGAACCCCGCCGAAAGGACGGTGCTCCAGAGTCCGAGGATTCCGATCTGCGTGTCGGTCAGTCCCAGCTCCACCGCGAGATTGGACTGCAGCGAGAGGGAGAGCGCATACGCGCCCATCGGCAGGAGCGCCAGGAAAATGGCGAGGAGCGCGGGGCGGCTTCCGGTGAAGGCCCGCGCCGCGTCCCGCGCGAACCGCCCGATCTCGCGGGCGACGGCGATCGCCGGCGAACCGGCGCGCGCCGCGCGCGGCGGCCCCGCCGCCTCCCGCATCGGCACCGGCACGAGCAGCGTGACGAGCGCGATCGCCCCGGCCACCACGAGGAAGGTCGCGCGGAAGCCGACGAGCGGGGTGAGCAGGAGAACGCCGGCGCCCCCGGCCGCGTTCCCGAGGTACTGCCCCGCGAACATGAGCCCGTTCGCCAGCCCGCGCTCGCCGCCCTGGAGCGTGTTCACCGCGAGGGAATCGATCGCGACGTCCTGCGTCGCCGCGAACACGTTGTGGACCAGGATGATCGCGGTGAAGAGCCCGAGATGGCTCCGGAACTCCACGGGGGCGGCGGCCAGGAGGCTCACCGCCATCATCCCCTGCGTGAGGAGGATCCAGAAGCGGCGGCGCCCCCACCGCTCCACCGAGAGCACGTCCACGAAGGGGCCGAACGCCCACTTGACCGCCCAGGGAAGGTAGAGGGCCGCGATGAATCCGCCGATGGCCGCCGGATCCAGCCCCTGCCGCCGCATCTGCGTCGCAACGGCGGTTCCGGTGAACCCCGCGGGAATCCCCTCGGTGACGTAGAGGAGGAAGAAGGCGGCCAGACGCCCGCGCCGCGTGGCCAGGAGATCGGGGAGTCTCACGCCGGGGAACGCTCCGTCACGCGGGAACCCTGCGCGATGCGGGGGCTCGGAGGCAACGCCAAAGGGTGCTACCCTCCCCGCCGGGAGGAACGATGTCGATCTGGAGATTCTTCGGTGTGGAGCGGGAGCCCGAGGACCGGGACCCCGGCACCTTCGCCTCGTCGGCCGAGGCGATGCGCGACGTGGTCGAGCGCCTCGAGCGCCTCGACCCGGACCGGGCGCGCTACGTCGCGCGGTTCGCCTACGTGCTGGGCCGCGTCGCCAACGCCGATCTCGAGGTGACCGAGATGGAGACCCGCGCCATGGAACGCCAGGTCCAGGCCCTGGGCGGCCTGGACGAGGCCGAGGCGGTGCTCGTCGTCGAGATCGCCAAGGTGCAGCACCGACTGTTCGGCGCCACCGACAGCTTCTCGATCACCCGCGACTTCGCGAAGACCGCCACCCCCGAGCAGAAGCGCGAGCTGCTCGGGTGCCTCTTTGCGGTGTCGGCGGCCGACGAGAACATCTCCGGAGTCGAGGAGAACGAGATCCGCCGCATCGTGAAGGAGCTGGACCTGGCCCACGAGGACTTCATCGCCGCGCGCGCGAGCTACCGGGAGCACGTGGCGCGCCTGCGGGAGGAGACGCCATGACCCGTTTCGCGCCGTTGCCCGACCTCGATTCGGTCTGGGACTTCGACCATCCCGAGGCGTCCGAAGCCGCGTTCGCGGCACTCCTGCCGCTGGCGCGCGCCTCCGGCGATCCCGATTACCTGGCCCAGCTCCTCACCCAGGTGGCGCGGGCCGAGGGGCTGCAGATGAAGTTCGATCACGCCTCGAAAACGCTGGACGAGGCCGAGGCGCTGATCACCCCCGAGACGCCGACGGCGCGCGTGCGCCTCCTCTTGGAACGCGGCCGGGTGCTCAACTCCTCGAAGCGGCGCGAGGAATCGAAGCCCTTCTTCCTCGAAGCCTGGGATCTCGCGCGCGAGACGGGCGCCGGAGGGCTGGCCGTGGACGCGGCGCACATGCTCGGCATCGTCGAGCGCGGCGACGCGTCGGTTGCGTGGAACGAGAAAGCGATCGCCTACGCCGAGGCCTCCAGCGACCCCAAGGCGCGCCGCTGGCTCGGCTCCCTCTACAACAACCTCGGCTGGACCTGGCACGACGCGGGGGACGCGGCGAGGGCTCTCGACCTCTTCCAGAAGGCCCTGGCCGCGCGCGAGGCCGAGGGGAAGGCGGGGCTCGTCCGGATCGCGCGGTGGTGCGTGGCGCGGGCGCTCCGCTCGCTGGGAAGGCTGGACGAGGCGCTCGCGACCCAGCGTCGTCTCCTCGCCGAGAACGAGGCGGTCGGCGCGCCCGACGGCTACGTCCACGAGGAGATCGGCGAGATCCTCCTCGCGCGCGGCGACGACGCCGGAGCGAAGCCGCACTTCGCCGCGGCCTGGAAGGTCCTCTCCGAGGATCCCTGGCTCCGCCGCGACGAGCCGGCGCGGCTCGAGCGGATGCGGCGTCTCGGCGGCCTTCCGGCGGCGGACGCCCCCTCCGGCGCGGCCGGTCCCCACTCCCGATGAAGCCCGCCGCGCTCTTCGGCATGCTGGGCGCGGTCTTCGGCTTCCTGGGGGTCGCGGCGGGCGCATTCGGCGCGCACGCCCTTCGCGACACCCTTCCGCCGGAGCGGCTCCAGGTCTTCGAGACGGGGGCGCGCTACCAGCTGATCCACGCGCTGGCCCTGGTCGCGGTCGCCCTGGCTCTGGACCGCGCCGCCACGGGCCCGGCGACCGCGGCCGGATGGCTCTTCGTGCTGGGTCAGGTGATCTTCGCGGGAAGCCTCTACGCGCTCGCGCTGAGCGGCGTCCGCCTCTGGGGCGCCGTCACCCCCCTGGGCGGCCTCTGCTACCTCGGGGGCTGGGCGTTTCTCGCGTGGTCCTTCGCGAGGCGCTGAGCTACTCCGCCCGTTCCCGGTCCCACCACTTCGAGAGGTTCCTCCCCGGCACGCGCGGCCGGCTCGCGTAATGCGAGGTGTCGTTGAACAGCATGAGGCGGGCGCGCACGGGACCCTTGAAGTCGAGCACGTTGAGCGCGGCCGGCGCCTGGTCCAGGCGGTCGCGGTACCCGCGCTCGTCGATCCCGAGCAGGCTGGAGAGCACGAGGCGGATGGTCGCCTTGTGCGACACGACGAGGACGCGCGCCCCTTCGTGACGCGTCACGATCTCCCGGATCACCGGCAGCGCCCGCGCGAGCACCTGGACGCCCGACTCCCCTCCCTCCGGCGCGAACGTGAAGGGGTCGGCCTCCCAGGCGGCGTACTCGCTCCCGAAGCGAGCCTCGACCTCGGTGCGGCTCTTCCCTTCCCAGTGCCCGTGCCGGATCTCCCGCAGGCCGTCGCGCGCCATCGGCTCGAGGCTCGCCTCGCCGCACGCGGCGCAGGCGAGGCGCGCCGTGTCCATGGCGCGCGAGAGCGGGCTCGCGTAGACGGCGGCGATCCCCTCGCCGCGAAGGCGCTCGCCCAGGAGCGCGGCCTGGCGGCGCCCCTCTTCGGAGAGCTCGACCCCCTCGTCTCCGGAGAAGCGGTCCTCGGCGGTCAGCGGCGTGGCGCCGTGCCGGGCGATGTAGAGGCGCGTCGCCTCGCGCCCCGTCACCGGCGTTCTTCTCGGGATCGTCGCATGCACGTAGGGTAGCGCGATCGGGACCGGCGTGGACTACAGTTAATGGGCAGCAGGAAGGGCCGAACGATCGTCCCCGAGCCACGGAGGCCACGATGCACCCCAAGCTGATCCGATTCGCGACCGCGGTCCTGTTCGGCGTCGCCGCTCTGGCGCCCGCGGCGCGCGCCGCCGATTCCGTACCGAGCGACGAGGCGGAGCGCCTCGACAAGGCCCGCGTCGCCTTCCAGGAGATCCGCGACATGAAGGACGAGAACATCCCGCGCCCGCTGATGGAGCGCGCCCGCTGCGTCGCCGTCTTCCCCGGCATGGTGAAGGGCGCGCTGGGCTGGGGCGCGCGCGTCGGGAAGGGCGTGATGAGCTGCCGGGACGCCTCGGGCCACTGGGGCCCGCCGATCTTCCTCACGGTCAAAGGAGGGAGCTTCGGGTTCCAGATCGGGGTGGAGAAGGCCGACGTCGTGCTCTTCTTCATGACCGACAAGAGCGCCCGATCGCTGATGGAGAGCAAGTTCACGCTCGGCGGCAAGGCGGGCCTCGCCGCGGGGCCGGTGGGCCGGACCGCCGAGGCCTCCACCGATCTCAAGCTCGACGCCGAGATCTATTCCTATGCGCGATCGAAAGGGCTCTTCGCGGGGATCTCGCTGGAAGGGGCGCGCGTCGCCCCCGACGACAAGGCCACCCGCCGCTTCTACGGCCCCTCGGCGGACGGGAAGAAGATCCTGACGGACCATGCGGCTCCGGCGAACCCGCCCGCGGCGCGGGCGTTCGTGGAGGCGCTTCCGTAGGGAGCCGCGCCGGGCTGCCGTTGCGGCGACGGAGGGTTCGCCTATCTTCTGAGACGGCGAGCCTAGAATGTTGCTTTACCGGTGATTAGCCAGGCCCTGGCGGAACCACTCGGGACCGGTCCCGGAGGCCCCTGAACCGCAACCGGGTGCTCCGGCTTCCAAGTCTTTTGTATGGATGCCGATTCCGCCGTTCGCCGCGGCCCGCTGAAGGAGGCGCCGCCCCTGAAGGAAGCGCCGGCCGAGCCGGTCCGAACGAGGCCGCGCCGGACGAAGATGCTCGTCATCGCCGGCGTCGCCCTGCTCCTCGTCGCGGCCGTCGCCGGATACTTCTGGCTCTCCTCGCGGGGGCGCGAGGGCACCGACGACGCGCAGGTCGAGGGGCACGTGATCCCGGTCCTCTCGCGCGTGAGCGGGTACGTCCGCGAGGTCCGCGTCGAAGAGAACCAGCGCGTCCGCGCCGGAGATCTCCTGGTCGTGCTCGACGACAAGGACCTGACGGCGCGGCTTCGCAAGGCGGAGGCCGATCTCGCCGTGGCCCGGTCCTCGACCGGCCCCGGCGGCGAGAGCGCGGCCGAAGTGGGCGCGGCGCGGGCGGCCGTCGCGCAGGCGCGCGCCGAGACCGATCGCACCGCGGCGGAGCTGCGCCGCGACCGCGAGCTCGCGGCCCAGGGGGCGATCGCGCGCCAGGAGCTGGACAACGCGGTCGCGGCGGCGCAGGCCGCCCAGGCCGCGCTCCGCGCCGCGCAGAACCGGGCGGAGGCCGCCGTCGCCGGCTCGAGAGGATCGACCGCGAAAGTCGCCTCGGCGGTGGCGGAGCGCGACGAAGCGGCCCTCGAGGAATCCTACGCGCGCATCACGGCGCCGCACGACGGCGTCGTGACGAAGAAGAGCGTCGAGGTGGGCCAGCTGGTGCAGCCCGGCCAGGCGCTCCTCGCCGTCGTGCCGCTCCGGGACGTCTGGGTCGTGGCCAACTTCAAGGAAACCCAGCTCGAGGAGCTGAAGCCCGGCGATCCCGCCACGATTCGCGCGGACGCCTATCACGGGCACTCGTTCCGCGGCCACGTCGAGAGCCTGAGCCCCGCGACGGGCGCGCGCTTTTCCCTGCTCCCACCCGACAACGCGACCGGGAACTTCGTCAAGGTCGTGCAGCGCGTCCCCGTGAAGATCGCCCTGGACGAGCCCCCCGATCCCGCGCGCCCCCTGCGTCCCGGGATGAGCGTCCGGGTTTCGGTCCGCACGACGCGGTGAACCGCTCCGCGCCGCGATGGCTGATCACGGTCAGCGTGCTGACCGGAACGATCATGGCCGTCCTCGACGCGAGCATCGTGAATGTGGCCCTGCCCGACATGAGCGGGAGCCTGGGCGCCTCCACGACCGAGATCACCTGGGTCATCGCGGGCTACATGCTCGCGAACGTGGTGATCATGCCGATCATCGCCCTCCTCTCGGCGCGGTTCGGGCGGAAGCGCTTCTACGTCGCCAACATCGTCCTCTTCACCTCCGCCTCCATGCTCTGCGGGATGGCGCGCTCCCTTCCCCTCATGGTGGTGTTCCGCATCCTCCAGGGGATCGGCGGGGGCGTGCTCATGACGGTTTCCCAGGCGATCCTCCGCGAGACCTTCCCGCCCGAGGAGCAGGGGCTGGCGATGGGCCTCTACGGCATGGGCGTCGTGGTCGCGCCCGCCGTGGGCCCCACGCTGGGGGGCTGGCTGACCGACACCTATTCGTGGCCCTGGATCTTCTTCATCAACGTCCCGCTCGGGATGCTCTGCCTCTTCCTGGTCCTGCGCTACGTGCACGACCCGCCCTACCTGGCGCGGGATACCGGCTCGATCGACTTCCCCGGTCTCGCGCTCATGACGGTGGGACTGGGCTGCCTGCAGCTGGTGCTGGAGCAGGGGGCCGAGAAGGACTGGTTCGAATCGACCTGGATCCTCGCGCTGGCCGTGACGGCCGCGGCGGGGCTGACGCTCTTCCTCTGGCGCGAGCTCACGACGGAGCGGCCGGCGGTGAACCTGCGCCTGGCGAAGAACGCCTCCTTCAGCTCGGCCACGTTCCTCGGCGGGATCCTCGGGATGGGACTCTACGGAAGCCTCTTCATCCTGCCGCTCTTCCTCCAGCGCCTGCTCGGCTACACCGCCATGCAGTCGGGGCTGGCGCTCGCTCCGCGCAGCATCACGATGGCCGTGGTCATGCCGCTGAGCGGCTATCTCTACAACCGGATCGGCCCGCGCGCGCTGGTGGCCGCCGGGCTCGCGGTGAGCGCGTGGTCGTTCTACGACCTGTCGCGCCTCTCGCTCCAGACGAGCGCCGCATCGATCCTGGTGCCTCAGATCTGGCAGGGCGTGGGATTCGGGCTGATCTTCGTGGCGTTGAGCACGGCCGCGCTCGCGACCATTCCGCGCCGCGATGTGACGGCCGCGGCCGGCCTCTACAACGTGGTGCGGCAGGTCTTCGGCAGCGTCGGCGTCGCGCTGGCGGCGACCCAGCTCCAGACCGGGACGCGCCGCTACCACGCGATCCTATCCTGGCAGGTCACCGGCTACAGCGAAGCGACGTCGCGATGGCTCGCCGCCGCGCGGAGCGGCTTCGCGCGCGCCTCCGCCGATTCGGTGGAGGCGGCGCGGCGCGCGCTCGCCGCGCTCGACCGGATCGTGCTCGGCCAGGCGACGGTCATGGCGTACAACCATGCCTTCTTCCTCGTGGCCATCCTCTTCGTCGCCGCGGTGCCGCTCGCGTTCCTCCTGCGCGGGCACGAGGGCGGCGATCACGCCGAGTCGGTCGCCGCCGAGGCCTGAACCGGCCGCCGCTCTTCCGCGGCGACGGCGGGCGCCTTCTCTTCGCGCGCGATCAGGTAGTCCAGGACTCCGAGCGCGATGACATTGAGCCCCAGCCAGATCACGCCGGCCATCTGCGCGTGGTAGAACACGAAGAACTGCGTCACGAAGACGGTCACGCGAACCGAGCGCCGAAAGAGGCGGTACGCGGCGTTCCGGTTTCCGAAGAGCCGCACGACTCCCGCCATCATCAGCACGCAGGCGATGCCGTTCGAGGCGATCTCCCCCCAGCTCGCATAGCCGATGTCGAGATGCGTCTGCCCCTCCGGGTGCCCGGTCATCGGCAGGCCGCGCGCCGTGGAGACGGCCCACGCCAGTCCCGATACCGCGAGGGCGAACAGGATTCCGGCGAGCACCCGCGGGAAGCGGGGCCGCGTGAGGATCCGCTCCACGCGAGGCTGGAGCCGGTGCCGCGCCCGCTCGAGGAGGCCGGGCGGCGGCGCGGAGACCGTGTTCAGCCGGTCGAGGAAGCCCCGCACCGCGATCACGCGCGCGTCCTTGGGATCGCACCGGTCGAGCAGTGCCGCGGCCTGCGCTTTCTCGTCGGGATCGAGGTCTTCCAGCGCCATGTCCTTGATCAGCGTGATGGCGTTGGCGAGGCATTCGTCCTCGGTCAGCTGGCGCCGCGCGAGCAGCGCGCGCATCCCTAGAAACAACGTTAGAAATACGAAGTAAATGATTGATATTGCAGGACGATAGAAGTAATCACTATCGCGCGTCAGGAACTTCCCCAGTTCATCGATGAAGAGCCCGAATCCCACGCCGCCCAGGAACGCGGCGGCCGGCCGCGTGCGGCGGCCGATGGAGACCAGGACGAGGAGGAGGGCCGCCGTCAGCACCAGGCCGCCCCACAGCATGTGGGCGATGTGGATGTGTCGGCCGCCGATCTGCGGGTAGCCGGTGGCGGCGAGAAGCGCCCGCAATCCGAGGAGCGTCGCGATCGCCGCGACGAAGAACCGCTCCGCGTTCCGGCCCGCCTCGGCATCCCGGACGACGAGCGGGAGGCGGCGGATGGCGCGCGGCGCGGCGCTGTCCGGGGTCATGGGCGGATGGTAGCGGAGGGAGCCCGGTCAGGCCACGCCGCGCGCGCCGTCGACGATCCCGGCCCGCGCGAGCCCGGCGACGGTCGCGCGCAGCGCCCCGTCCATCGCGAGGAAGAGCTCGGGAGACGCTTCGGCCGTCGCCGCGATCACGAGCCGGGCAGTTCCCCCCGCCGTCTCCGACTCCAGACCGACCTGAAACGTCGGAGCCCGGCCCGCGAGCGCCGCGATCGCGGCGCGGAAGCCGGGATCGGACGCGAACGCGCGTCCCGCATCCCGGTCGCTCGCCTTGACGAGATAGGCGTTGTCGAACGACGTGTCGCCGGTCGTGACGGGATCGTCCGCCAGGTAGCGCATCCGATCGATGAGCTGCGCCGGGTCGGTCATGGATCCCGCCGCGCTCCCGTCGGCGCCCACCGTCCACCGTCGCACGCTCGCGCGCCCGCTTCCCGAAGTCTTCACCGCCACCGAGAGGACCGGAAGGAGGAAGGACTTGGAGAGCACGAAGCGCATCGCCCGGCCGCCCGGGAGGATCTGAAACTGGAAGTCGCGGCCAAGCGCGACGTCGCAGGCGAGACGGAACGCGAACGAGGCTTCCTTGGAATTCACCGCGCTGAGCACCGCCGGGCGGCCCTGGACGTCGTACTCCACGTGTCCGGCGGCTTCCCATGCCGACGGACCGGGCCCCGGCCGTCGCTCCGTCACGCGCCCTCCGACGCTCGCGGCGAAGGAGGCGAACGCGGAGCGGCGGGACGCGAGCCTCCGGCGGCCCTCGCGTATTCCGGTGATGGCGACGAAGAGGAACAGCCCCACGATCGCGGTCATGCGCGCCGCGATCGGGTCCACCCCGGGCAGGACGCGGCGCAGGAGCTCCGGCGCCAGGAAGCCGACGGCCACGACGGCCACGAGCGCGAGCGGCAGGACATGGCGGAGCAGCGCCGAGGCGCCGCTCGGCTCCTCGCCGATCGGACGATAGGACGGACTCGAAAGGGGATCGCTCATGGGTTCCTCCTGCCGCGGCCCGCGGAAGGAGTCCGCGGCCCTTCGACGACGGCATCGGCACCGGAGCGGTCCTTCTCGACCGGAACCGATGCTCCCCCACGGGGTAGGAGAGGGCACCCCATGCGTCTCGTCCGCACGCGGCACCCGTCCCGAGCCTTGCGCGCCATCCCCATCGCCCTTCTCGTTTCCCTGGGGGTCGGCCCCCTGGCCGCCGCTCCGGCCGGCGCCTCGTTCCTCACGCGGGACATGAAGAGCCTGGCGAGCCGCCGGACCGCCGACGTTCTGGCCGGCGCCGCGGTGCTCGGGGCGGCCTCGTTCCTGGTCGAGAATGCCGACACCGAAGAGCACGCCCTCGGCCGGGGCGCCGTGGACGTGCCCGCCGATTTCGGCAACATCTACGGAAGCGGCCTCGTGCTCGCCGGCGTCACCGCCGGCCTCACGGGGGCGGGTCTGGTGGAAAAGCACCCCGACTGGGTCCGCGCCGGATCGGAGATGGCGCGCTCGCTCGCCTACACCGGCATCGCGGTGACCGCGCTCAAGGTCGCCGTGCGCCGCACGCGCCCGAACGGCGGAGCCTACTCCTTCCCTTCCGGCCACACGGCCGCCGCCTTCGCGGTGGCGCCCGTGCTGGCGCGCCGGTTCGGATGGCTGGCGGCGCTCCCCGCGTATGCCTTCGCCACGAGCACGGCGCTCGGACGGATGGAGGATCGGAAGCATTACCTGTCGGACGTGGTCGTGGGCGCGGGAATCGGCACGGCGATCGGACTGGCGGTGGCCTCGGCGCGGCACTCCGCGGCCCCGGAGCCCGAGCGCGTGAAGCCGGCACTCGGGCTGGGCGTCGCTCCCGGCGGCCTCTCGCTCGTCGCGACCTTCTGAGCGCGGCGGCCTCACGCCGCGTCGCGCCGGCGCGCCCCCTCCCCTACCCCCGCGAGCGCTCCGTCGCTTCCGCCACCCATTCCGCGATGGTGTCGAACCCCGCAAGGTCCGGAGCGGGATCCCGGGCCTCCGATCCCGGAAGACCCAGGCGCTCCTGCAGCACGCGCTGCCGCGCCAGCTCCTCGGCCAGCGGAACGTAGAGCGGGCGGTCGCCCAGATCGTCCGCGTAATCCCAGAGGCCGTTCCGGCAGTGGCGATCGTCGTCCCAGCCGGGATGGTTCACGATCGGATAGAGGCAGAGGCCGAAGCACTCCACGCCGCGGCGGATCGCCGCGCGCGCCTCGTGCGCCATGTAGGCGAGCCACGCGGGACGCGGCGCCTCCTCGATCCCGGTCTCGGCGATGAAGAGGGGTCGCCCGTAGCGCGCGTAGACCATCCTCAGCATCTCGTGCACGGGGCGGTATCGCGGACTCGAAGGGCGCACCATCGAGCGGTGCCCCCCGGGGTAGGCCCACTGGTTGTGGACGTAGTAGTTCACGCCGAGGATGTCCAGCATGTCCGGCGATCCCCCCAGCTCGGGATGCGCCCGCCCGGCGATCGCGTCCCAGCTCGCGTACTGCGCCTCTTCGTGGGCGCGCGCGGCGGGCTCGTCTTCCGGACGGTCGGGCCGCGCGATCACGTGGATGATCGGATCGGTGTGGACGAGGCGCGTGGCCGGATTCACGTCCCGCGCCGCGCGTCCCGCCGCCAGCGCCCCCCGCACCAGCTGGTGCTTCAGCGCGTCCCCTTTCCCGTGGGCGAACGGATTGAAGAAGCCCGCCTCGCCGCCGGCGAAGGCGAGGAAGGAGATCTCGTTCACGGGCGCCACGAGCGGCGCGAAGTCCCCTTCCTCGCGGAGCACCTCCGCGAACGCGTGCGCGAAGGCGCCGAGCCGCTTCGGGAAGTCCTCCGAGAAGGGATCCACGTGATCGGGCCATCCGAAGTGGAGGATGTCCCACATCACCTGGACGCCTTCCTCAAGCGCGGCGCGCACCATCCTGCGGGCGCCCTCGAAGTCGTAGCGTCCGGGGGCGGCTTCGATGAGGTGCCAGCGGATCCCGTCGCGCGCGGTGCGCATCCCAAGTCGCGCGAGCCGCGCGTAGTCCTCGGAAGCGAACTCCTCGTGGCGCGTGGAGGCGGCCAGGTCGAGACGGCGGCCGGTCCGGAGCCGGTGCGTCGAGCACTCGAATCCGCCCATGAAGTAGCTGGCCGCGATCCGACCGTCCACCGGCGCGCTACTCCCGGGCCGCCGCCGCGAGACGGCCCTGCGGCATGACGACCGCCGGACGCAGCCCGGTGGCCCGGCCGTACTCGGACGCGGCCTCGCGCGCGGCCGCTTCTCCAAAGCCCGCGCGGGCCAGGGCGATCACGGCGCCGCCGAAGCCGCCGCCCGTGAGCCGGGCCCCGAGGACCCCGTCGCGGAAGCGGAGCGCCTCGACGAGCGCGTCCACCTCGGGGGTGGAGACCTCGTAGTCGTCGCGGAGCGAGCGGTGGGACGCGTCCAGAAGGGCGCCCAGCTCCTCCAAACGCGCGCCCTCCAGCGCCGCGACGGCGGCGTGCACCCGCTCGTTCTCCGTCACCACGTGCCGCGCGCGGCGGTCGAGCGGCGGGGGGAGCGTCGCAATCCGTCTCCACGCCGAGACCGGCAGGTCGCACAGAAGCGATTCCCCGAGACGTCGGGCCGCCTCCTCGCACTCGGCGCGGCGGCGGTTGTAGGCGCCGCTCGCGTTCCGGTGCTCCTGCCCCGAGTCCACGACGACGATCTCCACCGACTCGGGGATCGGCACGTAGCGGTAGGTGAGGTCCTTCGTGCGGAGGAGGAGCGCCTGTCCCTCCTTGCCGAGGCTCGAGGCCATCGGGTCCATGATCCCCACCCGCGCGCCGACGAACTCGTTCTCCACCCGCTGGGCGAGCCGCGCGAGCGCCACGTCGTCCAGGGAGAGCTGGAACCGATCGCGGAGCGCGCGGAGCAGCGCCACCGTGAGCGCGGCGCTCGAGGAGAGGCCCTTTCCGATCGGCACGTCGGATCGGATGCAGGCGTCGAAGCCGCCGAACGCGAATCCTTCGACCGCCAGGAGGCGCGTCGCGCCCTGCGCGTAATCGATCCACGATCCCCGCGGAGTCTCGTCCCCAAGCTCGTACCTCAGGTCGGAGCCGCCCGCCTCCGCGCTCGACAGCCGAACGACCCGGCCCTCCCCGGCGGCGAGCTCGACCGAAGCGCACTGGGGGATCACCGTCGGGAGCACCGAGCCGCCGTTGTAGTCGACGTGCTCCCCGATCAGGTTCACGCGCCCCGGCGCGCGCGCCTGGGTCTCGGGCGGGCGCCCGAAGCGCCGCGCGAATCCGCTCACGAGGATCTCCTCCTCACCGAAGCTCCCCGGCCGCGGACAGCGCCGCCTGGAGCTCGGCGGCCTTGGCCTCGGGGAGCGCGTCGTTCGTGAACATGCCGGCCCCGATCTCCGTCCCCGCGAGATACTTCAGCCGCTCGGTCGTCCGATAGGGGGGATAGAACTCCACGTGGAGGTGCGCTTCGGGATGCGCCGCGCCGTCGGTGGGCGCCTGGTGGAACACCATCACGTAGGGGAACGGGCGTCCGCGGAGCGCGTCGTAGCCGCGCACCACGGCGCGAAGCGCGCGCGCGAACGCGGCGCGGAGCGGCGCGTCGACGTCGGGAAGCCCCGGCACCGGAGCGCGTGGCGCGACCCAGACCTCGTAGGGATAGCGGGCGAACACCGGCACGAACGCCACGACGCCCTCCTCGTCGAACAGGATGCGCCGGCCGTCGGCCAGCTCCGCCTCGAGATGGGTCTCGAGGAGCCCCCGGCCGGAGCGCGCCCGATGCCGCCGCTCCTCTTCCAGCTCGCGCGCGGGAATCGGTGGCACGAAGGGGTAGGCGTAGATCTGTCCGTGCGGGTGCTGCAGCGTGGCCCCGACTTCGACGCCGCGGTTCTCGAACGGCATCACGTACTCGATCTCCGGCCGCGCTCCCAGCTCGCGCGTGCGATCGGCCCAGACGTCGATCAGCATCTCGACGCGCGAAAGCTCGAGGTCCCCCAGCCCCCCTTTCGCCGCCTGCGTGTAGACCACCACCTCGCACGCGCCGCGCCCCGGGCGCGTCGGCACGAGCGTGCCCGGAGGCTCGGGCGCTCCGGGAGCGAGCGACGGGAAACGGTTCTCGAAGACCGCCACCTCCCACGGCCCGGCCGGCAGCTCGGTCGGCTCGCCGCCGGGCTCCGTCGGGGCCAGCGGATCGTAGCCCGCCGGAGGCAGGAAGGTGCGCTCCTGGCGGTTCGCGGCATAGTCCACCCACTCCGCCCGGAGCGGATGCCACCGCAGCTCCGGCGTCGCGACGACGGGTCCGCCGCGCGGCGCGGGCGCCTCGATTCCCTCCGGGATCGGCTCGGCGGCGTAGAGCCACACCGACCGTCCGTCCGGCTTGGTCAGTCGGCGCCGGATCGTGGCGGCGGGCGAGGCCGGCATGCTCACGGCGCCGCCGCGTCGTGCTGGCTGCCCGGCGCGCCCCGCTCCACCCGCTTCTGCTGCTCCGCTTGGTGGCGCGGCACGCGCGGGCCGCGCGTCGCGTCGGCGATCTGCTCGATCGGAATCTTGGGCATGCGGTCGGCGTCCAGGAGGCCGTTCGCTTCCTGATAGGTGTCCGAGAACTGCGTGTAGCAGAAGCCCGCGAGCGCGGGCGAGGCGCGCACGACGTCGAGGAGCGCCTTGTAGCGCGCCGACAGGTCTTCGGGAGCGGCGGCGCACGAGTAGCCCCAGTAGGGCGCCCGCTTCGCGCTGAAGGCGATGCCTCCGAACTCGCTCAGCATGATCGGCATTCCCTCGTGGGGATGCCCGGCCAGCGCCAGCGCGCGCCCTCCCGGGCGATGGCGCTGGAAGAGGCTCGGCAGGTCCTCGTCGCTCCGGTAGCGCGCCGCGATCCGCTCCGGCTGATCGTCGTAGTCGTGGATGCCGATGATGTCCGTGGCGCTGCTCTCCCAGCCGTCGTTGCCCACCACCGGGCGCGTCGGGTCCACCGTCTTCGTCAGGCTGTAGAGCGACTGGACGAAGTGGCGCTGCGCCGGCACCTCCGGAAGGTTGGGCACCCCCCAGGACTCGTTGAAGGGCACCCAGGCCATGACGCAGGGATGGCTGTAGTCGCGCCGGAGCACCTCCAGCCACTCGCGCGTCACCCGTTCGATCGAGCGGGTCGTGAAGCGATAGGCGCTCGGCATCTCCACCCAGACCAGGAGTCCCAGGCAGTCGGCCCAGAAGTAGTAGCGCTCGTCTTCGATCTTCTGGTGCTTGCGGACGCCGTTGAAGCCCATCGCCTTCGCCAGCTCGACGTCCTTTCGGAGCGCCTCCACGCTGGGCGCGGTGAGGCCGGATCCGGGCCAGTAGCCCTGGTCGAGGACCATCTGGAGCGGATAGGGACGCCCGTTCAGGAGCACCGTCCGCCCCTCGGTCGTGATCGATCGAAGCGCCGTGTAGCTGTCCACGCGGTCGATCACCCGTCCCGTCGCGTCGATCAGCTGGAGCCGCGCGTCGATCAGGGTCGGCGAGTGGGGACTCCAGAGAAGCGCGTTCCGGTAGTCGTCGATCCCCGGGTCGGAGAAGGCGATCTTGCGGTTCACCTCTCCCGAGACGACCGCGTACATGTCGTCGGCGATCAGCAGGTCGTTCGCGCGCATCTCGACGCGCAGGCGCAGGTCGTCGCGGGACCGCCCGTCGATCCGCGCCTCCAGGCCGATCTCCCAGCGCTCGAGATTGGGAGTCCAGCGGAGCGAGTCGATCGAGGTCTCCGGGACGCGCTCCAGCCACACGCTCTGCCAGATGCCTGACGTGCGCGGATACCAGATCGAGTGCGGCTCGCGCTCCCAGTCCTGCTTGCCGCGCGGCTTGGCCAGATCGTGAGGGTCGTCGTGGGCGCGCACCACGATCGTGACCGGTGCGTGGGCGGCGAACTCGGTGAGGTCGGCGACGAAGGGGGTGTAGCCTCCCTCGTGGAAGGCGACGCGGCAGCCGTTCGCCCAGATGGAGGCGGCGTAGTCCACGGCGTTGAAGTGGAGGAGGAGGCGCTCGCCGGGGTCCAGCTTCGGGACCTCCAGCGTGCGCCGGTACCAGCAGGCTTCGTGAAATCCGTCGTCGCCGATCCCGCTGGCCGGAGCCTCCGGCGCGAACGGGACCTCGATCGTGCCGCTCCAGCGGACGTCCTCCGGCATCTCCCAGACCGCGGTCGTCTCCAGCGCGAACTCCCACGGACCGTCGAGCGAGCGCCACCACGGACGCCGCCGCTGCGGGCGTGGGTGCGCCGCGATCTCGTCCCGCTCGTTCACGCGCTCAGAGCGTCATCGGCGCCCGCTCGGTCCCCGGCGCCGGCCGCCCCGGCCGCCGGGTCAGCGCCCGGCGCTCCTCGCGCCGTTCGCAGGCCTTCAGCGCGGCGTTCCTTCCCGCGATGAAGGCATGGTCCGAGTTGTAGTACTCCCATTCACTGAAGCGTCCCGCGAGGAAGATGTCGCGTTCCAGGAGCCAGGCGCGGATGTGCTCCACCCGCTCCCTGCGCTCATGGTCGTAGATGACGTAGGCGTACGGCAGGTCGGCCTGGCACGCCGTCCAGATCGGATCCTCGTCGCCGATCAGCCCCACCCTGCGGCAGTCCGCGATGCAGCGCTCCGTGAGCGCCTCGCCGTCGGCCGGAAGTGGGTGATCGCCGGAATAGGTGATCTCGCAGGTGAGGCCGAACCCTCCCGGCGGGTTGCAGTGGGGACTGGCATTTCCCTGCACGAAGATCCGGTGGAACACCGTGTCCTCGGGATAATAGATCCAGTGCTTCTCGGTCAGGTCGGGCCGTCCGACGCCGAGATTCACGCAGCGCACGGAGAGATGGCGGAGCCCGGCGGCCGCGTCGCGCACCGCCGACGGAGCCTCGGGTCCCAGGAGGCGCACCAGGCGCGGCAACGGAATCGTGCTGATCAGGGTCTCGTACTCCAGCGTCGAGCCGTCGCTGAGCCAGGCCATGCGCTTCGAGGGGCAGAGCCGAACCGCCTCGGTCTCGAGGCGCAGATCGGCGCGGAGCCGCGGCAGGAATCCATCCATCAGCGCCTGGAACCCCCCGCGCAGCGGATAGCCGAACCGCGCGTTGGGGCCCATCGGCTTCGGCACCGGCGAGAGCGCCCCGTCGATCATCTCCTCGAGATCGGGGAGCGGCACGCGGCCACCCAGCCAGGACGTCTCCATCTGATCCAGCGGCACCTTCCAGAGCTTCCGGTTGTACGGAATCGCGAAGTGCTTCGCGATGCCCGAGCCCCACACGCGATAGATGAACTCCTCGAAGCTCCGGGGCTCCGTCCATGGCGCGCCTTCGGCCGCCGCGAGCGCCTCGGGCGCGGCGAGCGGCGCCTCGGCTTCCAGGATCCCGTCGGCGCAGCAGTCCTTCACGTCGCCGCCGGTCAGCCGCCCGTGGCCGTTCGCATGGCCGTTCGCGTGGCCGTTCACGTGGCCGTTCGCGTGCCCGTTGCCATGCCCGTTTGAATGACCGTTCCCGTTCGCATGGCCGTTGCCGTTCCCCTCCGCCGCGGCGCACGTCATCGGCTTCAGCGTCTTCGCATCGGGGGGCCTCAAGGGGCCGAAGCGAGCCTCGATCGCGCCGACCAGGCACTCTTTGATGACCTGGTTCGGCAAGCCGTAGAGCGCGCCCTGAAACGGATACCGGGTGTGGACGCCCTTGCTGTAGATCCAGGCCTCCCGCTCCTGCCAATGGACGTTGTCCCCGAGGAGGAGGCGGTAGAGGTCGTGCACGTAGGGATCGTTGGAGAACATGATGTGGCCGGCGTGATCGAAGGTGAAACCGCCGGAGACGATCGAGCGGCAGCAGCCGCCCACCCTCGATTCGCGCTCCACCAGGACCGCCTCGTCGCCCAGCGTCAGAGCGGCCGAGAGTCCGGTGGGCCCGGCTCCCAGAACGACCGCGGTGCGGGGCGTCACGCGATCGACCTCGCGGAGGCCGCCGGGTAGGCCGGCGCCTCGCGGTGGGTCGAATCGCCGGCAACCCGGCGAAGAATGGCGTCCATCCGATCCACCGTCTCGTCCCAGGACGTGCCGGCGAGCACCTCGCGGGCCCTCGCGCGCCGTGACGCCCGCTCGGCCTCGCTCTGGGCGAGCGCGCGCTCGCACGCTTCGAGGAACCCTTCCGGTCCGTCCCCCAGGAACACGATGTCGCGGTAGGGCTCCGCCACGTCCTCGATCGACGTGCTGACGATGGGACGGTCGGCCGCCATGTACTCGAGCACTTTGGTCGGGCTGATGAACCGCGTCGCCTCGTTCTTCGCGAACGGCATGAGGCAGACGTCCCATCCCGCCAGGTAGCCGGGCAGATCGTGGTAGGGCTGCTGCCCCATGTATCGGAGGTTGGCTCCCCACGGGAGCGCCGAGCGATCGATCTTCGCGACCGGGCCGACCATCACGAACGTCCACTCGGGCCGCTCGGCGGCCAGGTGGCGCAGGATGTCCAGGTCCATGCGCTCGTCGATCACCCCGAAGAAGCCGAAGCGCGGGCGCGGGAGGCGGGCCTGCGCGCGCACCTCCGGAACCGAGGCGGCGCTCGCGAAGTGCTTCACGTCGACGCTGCTCGGGAAGCAATGGACGTAGGGATGGAGCCGCTGCTTCGCGCGATAGAGGCTGGGCCCGCCCGTGAAGACGGCGTCGGCGCACTCGAACAGCTCCTGCTCGCGCTCCCGGATTCCGGCGGGAGCGTGGAGGAAGTGCGAGAGCTCGTCCATGCAGTCGTAGATGATCGCCGTGGGTTGCAGCCCCTGCGCCACCGACACCGCCATCGGAGTGTAGAGCCAGGCCGCGAAGCGCTCGTAGCCCTCGCGCTCCAGGAACCGGGCGAGCTGCGCGCTCAGGATCCGCTCCTGGCGCGGGCCGAACCCCGGGCCCTCGACCGGGAGATGCGGCTGGACGACGCGAACGCGGGGAGCGACGCGCATGACTTCGAGCCCCGCGACGGCGCCGTTGGTCACCGGCTCTTCCACGAAGAGGATGTCCCGGCGCTGGGCCAGGCGGGTCATGATGTGATGCGGCCGCTGGAACACCGAGTTCCAGCGCAGGTGCGAAAAGACGACGACGGGGGTGTATTCCATGGACGCGATCTCCGGCGAAACGAATCCCGATTGCGGGTGTGGCCCGGGTGCAGATGCCGTCGACCGGCAGCAGCTTCCATGCCACGCCGAAAGGCGGGAGATCGCGCTATTTTCGTGAGTTCCGCGAAGGGACGGCGATGGCCGAAGCGCGCCGGACCGAAGGGCTTACAAAAGCGTGGCGGTCTTTACACGCCGGCGCGCTTCGCGGTACCACCCTTGCTGCTCTCGAGAAACGGGCTCCCGGCTAGGGAGTCCTGGCGAGCGCTTCGATGCGATCCTGCGCCTGCCCCAGCGCCGCGAGCAGCGCGCGCGAGCAGTCCTGGATCTGGACCAGATCGCGGACGCGGTCGCTCGTGAGCACGGGGTCGGCCGCCAGGCGCCCCAGGGACGTCACGACGCCCCGCAGCTCGTCGCGAGAGAGGTCCATGTCGCGGCACATCTCGTCCAGTCCGCGCGGCGCCGGCTTCTCGATCATCCATGCGTGCGTCTCGCGGGCATGCTTGTCCGCGAGGTCCAGGGCGGCGATCAGCTCGCTCTGACGCCCCTCGATCCGCTGCCGCTCCGTGGACGCGACCGAGTCCGCCACGGCGGGCGTCGCCTCCGCGATCCGCCGGAGCGATGCGTGCAGCGTCGTGAGCTCGCGCGCGACGGTGCCGATCTCGTTTCCGAACTGCTGGATCTCCTTCCCCTGCGCGTCACCGGGCTTGATTTCCGAGTCGCTCGCGATGGCGCTCATCCTGCGTTCGGCATCCTGCAGCCGGTCGCACATCTGCTCGATGGCCTTGTTCGTGTCGCGCAGCTCCATCCGCGTCTTGTGATGCGCCATCCAGTCCGAGAACTCCTCGGTCGAGATCATGACCTGGTCGACGCGACTCAGGAACAGAGCCGGAGCGGGCGAAGGCGTCGCGGGCGGGGATTCCTTCCCCACCGCCGGCGCCGCGATCGCGAGAACGGCCGCGAGGAGCGACACCGTGAGGACGATCGATTTCATGGCTCCCCCTTTCGGGCCGCGTGCGCGGCCCCCTTGCGAGAGGACGGAGCTGCAACCGCCGTGCCGCCCCCCACGGGGCCACGGCGGGGTCTTCGGGGATCGTCCAACGCGCGTGGCGCGAAGCGCTTGGGAAGGCACCGCTCCCGCCGTCCGGCGGCGGCGCGCCGATCGCGGCGCCGCGGGCCTGACACGCTGTCAGACGGACGCGGAACGACCTGACAGCGCCTTCCGCGCATCGAGTGCGGGCGTCGAGGGGCACCGGGGCCGGTGTCCGCGCCGCTACCAAGGGACCATGTCGCGCGAGCGCCCGGCTCCGTTAGAGTGGTGGGGATGCGATTCCCGGCCGAGCCGTTCCGGATCAAGGTGGTCGAGCCGCTCCGCTACGTGTCGCGCGAGGAGCGCGCGGAGCTTCTCGAGAAAGCGGGTCTCAACCTGTTCGCGGTTCCCGCCGACTCGATCTACATCGACCTGCTCACCGACTCGGGAACCTCCGCCATGAGCGACGCGCAGTGGTCGGGGCTCATGATGGGCGACGAGTCGTACGCCGGGAGCAAGAACTTCTACAACCTCGAGCGCACCGTGCGCGAGCTCACCGGCTACAAGCACGTGATCCCGACGCACCAGGGCCGCATGGCCGAGCACCTCCTCTTCTCGTCGGTGCTGAAGCCCGGCCAGATCGTCCCGAACAACAGCCACTTCGACACGACGCGCGCGAACGTCGAGGCTCAGGGCGCCGAGGCGCTCGACCTGGTGATCCCCGAGGGCCAGGATCCCGACGCCGACCACCCCTTCAAGGGGAATATGGATGTCGCCCGGCTCGAGCGCCTGCTGAGCGAGAAGGGCCGGTCGAACGTTCCGCTGGTCATGCTCACCGTCACCAACAATTCGGGCGGCGGGCAGCCGGTCTCGCTCGCGAACGTGCGCGCGGTGCGCGAGGTCTGCGACCGCCACGGCGTGCCCCTTTTCCTGGACGCGTGCCGTTTCGCCGAGAACGCCTGGTTCATCCAGGAGCGCGAGCCGGGATGCGCCGGCAAGTCGGTCCGCCAGATCGCGCGGGAGCTGTTCGACCTCGCCGCGGGCTGCACGATGAGCGCGAAGAAGGACGGACTCGTGAACATCGGCGGCTTCCTGGCGTTCCAGGCGGACGCGCTCGAGAGCACGGTGACGAACCTGCTCCTGCGCGTCGAGGGCTTCCCCACCTACGGGGGACTCGCCGGACGCGACCTCGAGGGGATGGCGCGAGGGCTCTCCGAGGTGCTCGACGAGGACTACCTGGGCTTTCGCATCCACCAGGTGCGCGAGCTCGGAACGATGCTGATGGAAGGCGGCGTGCCGATCGTCAAGCCGGTGGGCGGCCATGCGGTCTACATCGACGCGCGGCGCTTCCTCCCGCACGTGCCGCAATCGCGCTTTCCGGGGCAGGCCCTGGTGGTCGCCCTCTACCGCGACTACGGCATCCGCGGCGTCGAGGTCGGAAGCCTCATGTTCGGCCACAAGGATCCGGCCACGGGCGAGGACGTCTTCCCCACGCTCGACCTGGTTCGCCTCGCCGTCCCGCGGCGGGTCTACACCTACGAGCAGATGCGGTACGTGGCCCAGTCGGTCGTGGAGATCTATCGCCACCGGGAGACGCTGCGCGGCTTGCGTCTCGTCTATGAGGCGCCGGTTCTCCGCCATTTCACGGCGCGGCTCGCCCCCGTGGAGCCCGAGCCCGCGCCGGTCCGGTAGCTTCTCGGCTGGATTCCGGGGCGCCGCGGCCCCATGCTCATCCCCCATGCGTCTCGCGCTCGCGCTCGCCCTTGCGATCCCCGTTCTCGCCCCGCTCTCCGGCGTCTCCTGCGCGGCCGCCGCCAGGACGTCCAAGGATCCGCTGGCCTCCGGCCCGCTCCGCGCGACCGCGGTCGGCCGGTACGACTTCGAGTCGGCGAACTCCCGGATCGACACGCCCGACCCCGCGGCCGACCCGTCGCTCGTGCCCGAGGAGCTGAGCGGCCTGGTCCGGATCGAGGGGGACCGCTACCTCGCGATCGGCGACGCGCACGCCACCGTGCATTCCCTGACGATCACGGTGGATCCCCGCACCGGCGCGGTCCGGGGGGCTTCGTTCGGGGCGCCGATCCTCCTTCGGGACGCTCCGGGGTCGCGCCTGCCCGAGCCCGCGATGGCCGAGGACCGCGAGGCGATCGCGTACGACCCCGTCAAGAAGGAGATCCTGATCGCCAACGAGCAGACGGGAGCGGACAAGCGGTGGCCCTCGATCGAGCGCTACGGGATGGACGGAAAGACGGTGGCGGTGCTGCGCGCCGATTCGGACCCCGCGCTCGCGCCCTTCCTGCACGCGCGCGCCAACCGGGGATTCGAATCGCTCACGCGGTCCGACGATGGGACCTACTGGACGGCCAACGAGGACGCCCTCCTCGGGGACGGGCCGGCCGCATCCGATTCCGCGGGCGCCACGGTCCGGCTGCTGCATCTCGACGGCGATCTCCACCCGGTCGCCCAGTTCGCCTATCCGCTCGATCCCTGGTCCCGGAAGATCCGGAATCCCTCGATCGTCTCCGGCAAGGAGATCAGCGGCCTGAGCGAGCTGGTGACGCTTCCGGGCGGACGGCTGCTCGCGCTCGAGCGTGCCTTCGGCGGCGACATCGGGGGGTATGCGAGCCTGCGAAGCCGCCTCTATCTCGTGGACCTCGCCGGCGCGACCGATGTCTCGACGCCCGAGTACAGGGACGGGCTCGCCGGGAAACGCTACCGCCCCGCGCGGAAGACGCTCCTCTGGGAAGAGGGGTGGGGACTCACCGATTCCAACTTCGAGGGGATGGCGCTGGGCCCCGAGCTCGCGGACGGAAGCCGCCTGCTCCTGCTGATCGCGGACAACAACGGCGGCTCCGCCCAGGCGCTCTTCACCCTGCGTCTTCGAAAGCGCTGATCCGCCCGCGGGGCGCGCCGCGAGCGGACCCGTTCACGTCTCCAGCTTGATCCTGGTTCGCCGCTCCTCGCGCCGGGGCTGCGGCACGGCGACTTCGAGCCGGCCGTTCTGAAAGCGGGCCTTCACGTGGTCGGCATCCACCGGGTGCGGTAGCGCCACCTCGCGGCGGAACGGGCCGTAGCCCCAGCGGCTTCGCGCGTCGACGCCGCCGTCCTGCGGCCGGTCGTCGAGCCGCTCCCCTTCCACGACCAGCATCTGGTCCTCCACGCGAACCTCCACGTCCTTCCGCTCCAGCCCCGGAAGGTCGAGGCAAACGATGAGCGCGCCGTCCCTCTCGTAGACCCGCGCGGGCGGGGACCACGTCTCGCGCACCGCGCGCTCGTTCGGGCGCCAGCGATCTTCCATGGGGTAGCCCGCGGGCATCGAGCCGCCGGCCGGCGATCGCCACGCCGAGACATGCGGGCCGCGGTCCGTGCGCCGCGATCGCGGCTCGCTCTTCTCACGCTTCTCCTGCTCCCGCGTCTCGCGGGCGCGTCTCCGGATCTCCTCCAGCCTGACCTCTTCGGTCCGATCACGATCGTCCATGGGGCTCTCCTTTTCGCACCGGGCGGGACGCGACCGCCGCCGCGCTCTCGCGCCGGGGTTCGCACGTCCGCCGCGCCATCCACGCTGCCCCCGTGGGGCAGGGCGCATTCGTATCAGCCTGGGTCGGCGTCGCAAGGACCACGCCGCGCCGGGCCCTTCGGAGATGCGGAAACGGGCTCGCCTCTTGCATTGGCGCGGGGCGGCAGGGCCCGGGGCCTCGGCCGCCGGGTGGGGCGAACGAACGCTCGTGATGAAAGGAGGCAACACGATGCAGGTCCGTGAAATCATGACCCGGGAGCCGGCATGCTGCTCCCCCGACACCAAGGTTCAGGAAATCGCCCGGATGATGGTGGAGCACGACTGCGGTGGCATTCCGGTCATCGAGTCGTCAGGGTCGAAGCGGCCCATGGGCCTCGTGACCGACCGCGACATCGCGACCCGCGTGGTGGCCGAGGGGCGCGATCCCGCGCGGACGACGGCGCGGGAGTGCATGTCCTCGCCGGTGTTCACCGTAACCCCCGAGACCGACGTGGCCCGGTGCTGCGACATCTTGGAGAAGAACCAGATCCGTCGCGTGCCGGTCGTGGACGAGCGCGGCCAGGTGTGCGGGATGATCGCGCAGGCCGACATCGCCACCTTCGCGTCCGAGCGGGATACCGCCGAAGTCGTGCGGAGCATCTCGCAGCCCTCGGGCAGCTCGCCGCGCACGCGCACGACCGAGCGGTCCTCGAGCGGCCGGCTGTAGGGGCGGGTGAGGCGCGGCTCTAGGAGCCGCTCGCGAACGCGTCGATGAGCCGGGCGACGTGCTTCGCGTGCTTGGCGTACAGCGAGACGAGGAGGTTTTCGTCCGGTGCGTGGGCCCGCGTGTCGGGATAGCCGAAGCCGGCCGTGGCGACCGGGACTCCCAGGTGGCGGATGAACGACTCGTTGGGACCGGAGCCGCCGATCATCGGCACGATCCGCATCGGAACGCCGAACGCCGGTAGCGCGGTCGTGGCCACGAGGCGCAGGAAGGGATGGTCCGGATCGGTGCGGCCCGCGGGGTTTCCCCCCAGGAAGCGGATCGCCACGTCCGGGAACCCTTCGCGGTCGAGATGGGCGCGCAGGTTCCGGAGCACCTCCTCCGGCGTCTGGTCGGGAACGAGCCGGAAGTCGACCTTGGCCTTCGCCCGCGCGGGTAGAACCGTCTTGGAGCCCGCTCCCTGGTAGCCCGAATCGAGCCCGCAGATCGTGCAGGTCGGCTCGAACACTTCGGCGATGCGGAGCTCCGCGCCTCCCCGCAGTCCTCGCAGGTACTGCTTCACGCCGTAGAGCTCGCGGTATTCCTCCGCCGTCTCGGGCATGGCCTCGATCAGCTCGCGGTCGCGCGCCGAGGGCGGCCGTACCGAGTCGTAGTGCCCCGCGATCCGGATCCGCTCGTCGGGACCCTTGAGACTGGCGAGCGCCCAGGTGAGCCGCCACGCCGCGTTCGGAAAGATGGAGCCTCCGACGCCCGAGTGGGCGTCGCGGTCCGCCGTCTCGACCGTCAGCTCGACGTAGCAGATCCCGCGAAGCCCCGCGTGCAGCACCGGCACTCCGCCCTGGTCCACGTAACCGAACTCCCAGAGGCAGCCCTCCCCCGCGAGGCGCTCCTTGTGGTCGCGCACGAACGCCGGGAGATTCGGGCTTCCGATCTCCTCCTCCCCTTCCAGCACCCAGACGATCCGGCACGGAAGCTCTCCCCGCTCGGCGAGAAGGGCGTCGATCGCGAGCAGGCGGGCCGTGAAGTGCCCCTTGTCGTCGCTCACGCCGCGCGCGATCAGGCGGTCGCCCCGCCGCGTCGCCTCGAACGGCGGACTGGTCCACAGCTCGAGTGGTTCCGGGGGCTGGACGTCGTAGTGGTTATAGATGAGGAGGGTGCGGTCGGAGGCGCCGGGACGGTCCGCCACGATCACCGGAAAGCCCGGCACGCGCGGGAACTCGACCGCGAACCCTCGATCGCGCAGCATCCCGGCCGCCAGCTCGGCGCACGCGTCCATGCCGACGTTCTGCGCCGCGATGCTCGGCTGCGCGACGAGGCGCGCGAGCTCCTCGAGATTCCGCTCCAGGCGGCTCTCGATGGCGCGCTCGACGGCCCCCATCCGGTCTGCGGTCGTCACGCCGGGCAGTCTACACCCAGACCGATGCCTTGCGGGTCCACTCGCTTTCGGGATAGCGCTCGCGCAGCAGCACCGCCGTGTCGCGCAGCGGCGCGGGCTGGTTCTTCGACTTGTACGCCGAGACCCCCGCCCAGTAGCAGGCCTCGGGCGCGGCGCCCGCGCGAGGATGCTCCTCGCAGACGGCGTGGAAGCGCCGCTCGGCGCCCGCGAAGTCCTCCCGCTCGTAGAGGAGGCGTCCCAGTCCCATCTCGAGCTGGGCCAGGAAGTCGTCCGCCGGCAGGAACCCCTCGATCCGGTACCGCTCCGTTCCATCGGGCTCCAGCACGAGCTGGGTGGGCGTCCACGTGGCGTGGAAGCGCTGGAAGGTCTCCGGCTGCTGCTTGATGTGCGCCTTGACCGGGATGAAGTTGTCGGTGATGAAGCGCGCAACCCGCTCGTCGGGATAGACCTCGGCTTCCAGCCGAGCGCATCCGCTTCACATGGGGGCCGCGCTAAAATCCAAGAGGAGCGGCTTGGTTCCGGCCCGGGCCTGCGCCAGGGCATCGTCCACGTTGGTGAGCCAGGGGATCGTCGCCATGATGGAACCCTCCCATGTCGAATAGAACGAGCGCCGGGCTAATGATCTTCCGCCGCCGCGGCGCGTCGTTCGAGGTGTTGTTGGTGCATCCGGGGGGACCGTTCTGGAAGGACAAGGACGCGGGCGCGTGGTCGATTCCGAAGGGGGAATTCGAGGACGACGAGCCGGCGCTCGACGCCGCGCGCCGCGAATTCGAAGAGGAGACCGGCTTCGCGGCGGCGGGACCCTTCACGCCCCTCCGCCCCCTGCGGCAGAAGAGCGGCAAGGTGATCCACGCCTGGGCGGCCGAGGGCGACCTCGACGCGTCGGCGGTCCGGAGCAATACCTTCACGCTGGAATGGCCGCCGCGGTCGGGGCGGCAGCAGGCGTTTCCGGAGGTGGACCGGGCGGCCTGGTTCGCCCCGGACGAGGCGGCGCGGCGCATCCATCCCGGCCAGGCGCCGTTCCTCATGGAGCTCACGGAGCACCTCGCCGGTCGCGGCCGGAGCTAGAGCCGCCCTCCGGCGGAAGTGCGCGAGGGCGCTTCCCAATCCCACTGGCGGCGGTCGTTGTCGCGCCGCTTCTTCGCCCGCTCGGCCTCGCGCTTCCGGCTCTCGTCGTCGCGCTCCTTGACGGCCGTGTCGCCGGTCTGCGCCGGCGTTCCGGACTTCACGTCGTCTGACGCGGCAGGCGCCCCGGCGGCCGGAGCCGCTCCGGCCTGGGGAGCGACGGGCGGTGTCGCGGGCGTCACGGCCGCCGAGTCCGTCGAAGCGTCGTCCGGCACGCCCGCGCCCTCCGCGACCGCGACCGCGTTCATGGCGGCGGGAGCGGAGCCGCCCACCAGGTGCATGCGCTTCTCGATCGTGGGCGCGAGCCGCCGCAGCACCTCGACCGGAAGAACGCTGGTGAAGGTGTACTGGTCGGCCTCGGGACCCAGGACCGACGCCGTGACCACGCCGTAGTAGCGGTCGCCGAGACAGAAGGCGAAGGCCGCCGTGCGGCTGACGGCCCGCGAGGACAGGAGCCTCCTGCCTCGCCCGAAGGTGTCGAATCGGTTGTCGCCCGTGCCCGTCTTGCCGCCGACCCAGATGGGCGCGCCGGTCGAGTCCACGAAGGCGCCGCGCAGGCGCGCCGCGGTTCCGCGCTCGACCACGTCACCCAGGACCGAGCGGGCGGCGCGCGCCACCTCGGGCGGGACCAGCAGGTCCCCTCCCTGCGGAGCGGGCGCGTCGAGCCTCGTTTCGTACGGCGTGTCGCTGGCGAAGGCGATCTCCTGGATCAGCGCGGGGGGACGGCGGACGCCGTCGTTCACCAGGACGCCCATCAGATCGGCCAGGGCCGCCGGCTGGTCGGACGAGCTGCCGATCGCCGTGGCATACGAGGGAACGAGGCGGGAGAAGGGGAAGCCGAGCCGCCGCCAATAGGGGGTCATGCGCGCGAACGCGTCGCGCTCGATCCGCGCGCGCAGCCGATTGTCCTGTGCCGCCCGGTTCCTCGTCCGGAAGAGCCACGCCATCTGTTCCGGCGTTCCCTCCTCGGCCGCGACCTGGCGAAGCATCCAGGTCCGCTCGGGGGTGTCCTTGGGTCCGAGGATCTTCTCCGCGTCGTACGGAAGCCGCGCCTCGTGGTAGCGGACCAGGTCGCGCATGAGCCGGATGAAGACGAGATTGGTCGAGTGGACGACCGCCTCGCGGATCGGCAGGATCTGGCTGTTCTCCGACTTGTCGTAGTTCTCGAACGTGAGCAGCCCGCCCCCGGTGAAGAACAGCTCGTAGGGGCTCGCCGAATACTTCCGGTCGAGCGACTTGGAGAGGAAGTCCGACAGCGTGATGCCCGGGTTGTCGCGGACCGTCTCGGCGGCCCACTGCGTGAGCGGGTCGCGGGAAGCTCTCGCCCGGTCCCGGACCACGTCGTCCGGGAGCGCCGAGAGGGTCTGGTGCAGCTCGGCCATCACGTTCAGGTAATGGACCAGCGTCCGGAGCTTCGCGGTGCTCCCCAGCTCCATCTTGGTCCCCTCGTTCACGTCGAAAGGACCCTCCACGTTGTCGGCGTGCACGCGCACCACGTCTCCGGTGGGCGTGCGCTCGCGGAGGATCATGCTGTAGACCACGCGGCCCGGATCGCCGTCCAAGAGCAGGTGCGCCGCCTTGAGCCCGGTCGAGTCGACGTAGCCCTCGTCGTTCATCCGGTGGAAGAAGGCGGTGACGTCCCGCTCGAGCCCGGCGTTCACCGTGGTCTTCACGTTCACGTGCAGCCGGTCGAGGTCGTAGAGATTCGGCACGCCGAGCAGGTTCCGAAGGCGCATGCGCACCAGCACCGTCGCCTTGTCGGTCTGCGTGCGGTAGCGCTGGGTCGACACGTCGGCGAAGCGGAGGCGCGTCTTGATGACCGCGCCGGCCAGCTTGGGCTCGAGCAGCCCCCGGCTCGCCATCAGTTTCACGAACTTGTCCACCCGGTCCTCGAGCGCGTCCCGGTCCGAAACGAGGTAGCGGGAGGGCGCGCGCACCGCGCAGACCAGGGCGAGCACCTCCTTGAGCGCCCGCGCCCGCGCCTTGGTGACGCGCGTCTTGGCCAGCGCGGCGTAGACCTTCTCCGGCGCGGTGCCGAACCAGACCCGAAGCCCCTCGTCCATGCCGAACACCTCGCCGTAGCGGGGGGTGCCGCCCAGCGGAACCGTGTTCACGTAGTCGAGCACGATGCGCCGGCGTTCCTCGACCGTGCGCGGCCCCAGTCGATAGACGCGAAGGCTCGCGCCGATCATCTGGCGCAGCTTCTCCACGGCTCCGGACGTCCGGCCGCTCGGCGAATGGCGGTACTTCTCCATCTGGACCGCCAGCGTGCTCCCGCCCTCGACCGGCGTCGGGAGGCCGAGACGGCTCGCCGCGTAGATGACCATCGCCTTGGCCGAGCGGCTCCAGTCGATGGCGGGATTGGCGTAGGGGCTGTCGAAGCGGTCCAGCTCGCGGTTCTCGATGAAGAGGAGGCTCTTCACCACGTCGGGCGGGATCTGCTCGAAGCGCGCGAAGGTCCGCCGGGTCCCCATGGCGTCATAGAGGGGCTCCCCGCCCGAGCCGTCGATCACGAGTCCCGCGACCGGGGGTTCGGGATAGGGGGGCGGCACCCCGAGACCGGCGACCAGGGCCATCGTCTTCGTGAAGCGCGCCTGGGATTGGTACTCGAAGCCGCGCGCCTCGAGCCGCTTCGCGAACTCGGGGACGCGGGAATACCCGAGGCGCGTGTCGAACGGGCCCGACTTGGGGAACGTGATCCGGGGACTCTTCCCCGGCTCCACGCGGTAGCTCATACGGGAGGCGAGCGACGAGAACAGGCGCGACTCCAGCGCCGCGGTCGACATCTCCCAGTGGGCGAAGAGGATGAGGCCGATGCCGGCGGCGGCCCAGAGCCGGACCGGCAGCCTCCGGCCCTGCTCGGGCTCGGAGGCTGCCTTGGGCGCGGGCATGCCGCGGAACAGCTTGCGGTCGAGGAATACTCCTGCCTGGAAGCGGAGCGGCGCGCGAAAGCGATTGAGGTCGATTTTCATGGATTCCTTAGCTTGGATGCAGCGCCGTCGCTCCCGTCTCTCAGGTGTCGATCTTGACCGTCCGGCGCTCGGTGCGCCGTTCCGGCATGGGGACCCTGACTTCCAGAACCCCGTTCTTGAACTTCGCCTTCAGGTCGCCCGGATCGGCGCCCGCCGGCAGCGAAACCCGGGTGGAGAAGCGCTCGGCCGCATAGCGCCTGCCGCTCCATTCCTCGCGCCGCTCGTCGCGGCGGCGCTCGTCGTCGCGGCGGGCCTGATCTCCCTCGCCGCCCTCCTCGCGCGTCCCCTCCACGACCAGGTCTTCGTCCTCGACGAACACGCTCACTTCGTCCTTGTCCCAGCCCGGCAGCTCCACTCGAACGATCAGGTCGTCACCGCGGTGGAACGTCTCCACCCGCGGCTCCCAGCCGCCCGGGGTGTGGGTGCCGAAGCCGGGTCCCTGCCAGTCTTCGTAGGAGGGATCCAACCCGTGGGAGAAACGGCTCCAGGGGTAGCTCATGTACCCGGGATAGCCCATATAGGTCGGCGGGCGATAGCCGGTCGCGGACAGCGGCCCCGCGTAGGGCCAGGCTCCCTGATCGCGCTCCATGCGGCGGCGGCGCTCGCGATATTCCTCGCTGGTCTCGCGACGCGGTCCCATCCCCGATTCCGGCTGGCGGGCACGTCGCTCCTCGTCCAGTCGTCTCTGTTCGTCCTGCTCCGTCTCGCTGCGGCGATCGATCTGAGCCATCGTCGCCTCCTTCCCTGCGATGGAAGACTCTACCGTGGTCACCTGTAATCCGTTCCAACCGCCCCGCGCGGGACACGGCTGTACGCTCCGAGGCGATCCCCGGCGGCGTGGAATCGCGAACGGGAAGGCGTTGCTGCCGTGAGGGCTACCTTCCTTTTCCGTTCCGTCGCCGGAATGAGGCGGGAGCGCGGGCACGCGCGCCCGGCCACCCATGGATAGAAGTCGCAAGGAGTGAGCCTGCCTGCCAGCGGTCGCTAGCGGTCGAAGGATTCGCGGCGGGAAGCCGCGGAGAGGGCGATCAGATACTCCGAGGGGTTGGCGAGGACACGCTCGCGAACGCATGCGAGCGATTCCTCTCCCGCGTAGCTCACCGCGGAGCGTAGGTGTCCTCGGACGCGATGAAGCACGTCGCGAACGCCTCCGCGGTACGGCACCTGAATCTCCTGTCCTTCCGATGGGGTGTCGAGCGCTTGCTCCAGCTCGACCGGATCGGTGTCGTCGTACAGCGCCTGGAAGACCGCCTGGGGGGACGTCATGCCACGGTATATTTTACGCTTTTCCCGGCTCGAAGGGTCCTCAATTACGCGGCCCGGCGCTTCGTCCGTTCCCGAGAGCATGCTGCCGAGCATGACGGCGTCGGCGCCGCAGACGAGCGCGAGAAAGAGGTCCTTGTCGTGCCGGATCCCGCCGTCGGCGACGATCGGTGTTCCGTCCTCCAGGGCCATGCGCGCTTCGTGGATCGCCTGGAGCTGCGGCACGCCGGCCGCGGTCTCGAGCCGCGTGCGGCAGCCCCGGCCGGGACCGATCCCGACCTTCACGGCCGCGGCGCCCAGGTCCCGCAGGAAGCGCGCTCCCTCCGACGTGCCCACGTTCCCGCAGACCAGCTCCACGCCCTTTCCGAACCGCGCGCGAAGCGCCTGCACCGCCTGCGCCATCACCTCGGAATGGCCGTGCGCGATGTCCACGACCAGGGCGTCGGCGCCGGCATCGAGCAGCGCCGCCGCGCGCTCCAGATAGTCGCCCCGGGCTCCGATCGCGCCGGCCACGCGCAGGCGGCCCTTACCGTCCTTGGTGGATTCAGGGCGCTCGCGCGCGAGCAGGATGTCGCTCTTGGTGATGAGGCCCCGGATCGTCCGGTCCGCGTCCACCAGCGGGAGCTTCTCGATGCGCCGCTGGTAGAGCACGCGCTCCGCCTCTTCGAGCGCGATGCCCGGAGCTCCGGTGACGAGGCGCTCGAACGGAGTCATGAAGCGCTCCACCGGTTCGGCCTCGTGCCCGGGACCCCACGGGATGTCGCGGTTGGAAAGGAGGCCCGCGAGCCTGCGGTTTCCCCGCTCCTCTTCGATGAGGATTCCCGTGATGCCGTGCCGCCGGATCACGTCGCGCGCCTCGCGGAGACTGGCGGCGCGTGGGAGGCAGAGCGGCTCCTCCACCACCCAGCCGTGGCTCCGCTTGACGCGCTCGATCTCCGCGGCCTGGTCTCCGATCGGGAGCGCGCGGTGCACGACGCCGATGCCCCCCTCCAGCGCGAGCGCGCGCGCCATCGGACCCTCGGTCACGCTGTCCATGTTCGCGGAGACGATCGGCAGCTCGAGCGCGATGGCGCCCGTGAAGCGACCCGTGAGACGCACGTCGCGGCGTGAGCCGACGCGCCCCTGGCCGGGCCGGAAGAGGAAGTCGTCGAACGTCCGGCCGTCGAAGAAGCCGCGCTCCTGGCCGGACGGTCTCAGCTTCGCTCCTTCGCCGCGAGACGGTTCAAGGGATTTCCTCCACGTCGAGTGCGATGCCCAAGGCTCGGCGAAAGTTGCAGGACAATATTACAAGGACCCGCGCGCCGCGAACGAACCGCGACGGGTAAGCCGAGGCGGCGTCCCGCGACTCGTCGATGTCAGGACGCGGGCATGCGTGTTGCTGTATCAAATCAAAGTATAGCTTGGTTCTGCACCACGGGAGGAGCCTCCATGATCCGCTTTCCGAACTTCTATCGCGGTCTCGTGCTGGGTGCGGGACTCATGTACCTCCTCGACCCCTCGCGGGGTCGGACGCGCCGCGCGCGGCTTCGCGACCGCATCACCGGGGCTCTCGCCGACAGCCGCGAATTCCTCGATGACGCGCTCCGCACCGGGGGGACGACCGCGGGTTCCGAGTCGGTCCCCCGACCCGATCAAGCATCGGATGAGGCGATCGTCGCGCGCGTCCGGGCGAAGCTCGGCCGCTACGTCGCGCATCCTCGAGCCGTATCGGTGGAGGCGCGCGACGGATCGGTGACGCTGAACGGACGCATCCTTCGCGGCGAGGCGGAATCGCTGATCGGCGCGGTGTCCTCGGTTCGCGGCGTGCGCGAAGTCCTGAATCGCCTGGAGCCGCACGATCCCGACGACAAAGTCCCCGAGCTCCAGGGAACGTCCCAGGGATCCCGCCCCCGCCTCTTCGATTCGACCCCGGCGATGCCCGCCGGGCTGCAGCTCCTCGCCGGAGTCCTCGGCGCCACGGCCGTGGCCTACGGCGCGGGGCGGATCGTGGCGCGCGTGCGCGCGGCGCGCTTCGACGAACTGGAGCGGGAGATGCCCGAATACGCGATGCTTCGATGAGACGCATCGCGTTCGCCGGCCCGCGGGCGCCGGGGCGACTGTCCGGGTCGCGCCGTGACGCCCCGCGGGTCCGGTCCGTGCGGAACGCGTCCCGCTGACTCCCTCAACGACCCCGACGACAGACATTCTCGCGCTTAGGATTGACGTTCCCGGTGTTCGATCAGGAACACATCGAACGGAGAGTTGTACAAAGTGCGGGGCCCTTCGCGACGGACAACGTGAGCCCGATGCGCCGGAAGCCACAGCGACTTCGAAGGATGGAAGGCCCCCGGCGGGTGGCACGTCAGTTGCTCAATCTCCCATCGCATACCAACGTGTTTCTCGCACCACGACCGAGCACCGCGTTCGGGCTCGTCAGATCGGAGCAAACCATGACCCACATCAGCAGCCGCGGTTACGAGTCGCGCGAGACTGCCTCGTCGCCTCCGATGGACGCGAGGCATGGAGATCCCATTCTGGACCCGAGCCGCGCGTCGCGGATTCTTCAGAACGCCATCTCCGATTCAGGATGGTTCGTCCAGGAGGTGCGTTCGGTGGACGTGCTGAGCGAGCGGCCCGACAAGCGCCGGACGCTGCGTTTCCGCGTGAGCGCGCGCCGGGCAGGCTCCCCCTTCTCGGAGGTCACGTGGCATGGCCTGCAGTACCGCTCCGGCGAGGGAGACCGGATGCTTCCCGTCCTTCGCTTCCTACGCGCGGCGGCCGCTCCCGAGATCCGCGTTCCCGTTCCGCTCGGCTATGCGCGCGAGCACCGGCTTCTGATCCAGACCACAATGGACGGCCGCCCGCTCGCGGGCGTGCTGGAGGACCCGATCGAGAGCCGCGTCGCGGCCAGCCTGAAGCGGCTCGGCCGGGCGTTGGCCTCCTTCCATGCGATCCGCTCGCCCGGGCCCTCCGCGCGAAGCACCGAACGTCCCGCCTTCGGGCGATGGGACGCGGCCGCCGAGGCGCAGGCCCTGGACGAAGTCGTGGCCCGTCTCCGCCAGTCCGGGATCGACGGGCGAACGGCCGACCGGCTGCGCGACGGAGCCGGATCCCTGAAGGCCGAGCTGATCGACGACGGCGGGGTGTCGCGAAGCCCCTCAATGGTCCACCGGCAGCTCCGCCCCACGCATGTCATCTTCGGAGCCGACGGGATCTCCGTGGTGGACCTGGACGACGCGTCGTTCGCCGAGCCGGAGCTGGACCTCGGCACGCTGATCGCGCACATGATGCTTTCCGATCTGAAGCGGAGCAGCGAGGCGAGGATGGCCGCCGCTCGGGCGGATGCCTTGCGCGCCGGATACCTCGGGGGCGGCGTGCTCCGGCCGAATCGCCTGGCCGCCTACACCTCGGCGGCGCTCCTGCGATTGGCCGCCGACGAGAAGTCGAAGAACGGCGGGGTCGGCGCGCCCGACTGGACGCGGCTCACATCGCTCGTGATCGAGGAAGCGCTTCCGGAACTGAGCGGCGCGAGGGCTTGAGAGCCCCCGCGCTGCTGGACGTCGGTAGGGCGAAGCGGATCCGAGGAACTACCAGCGGGCCTTGAAGCCTCGCGTGTCCACGTGGACGAAGGGGCCGTGCACGCCGTTCGACGGGTAGGGGGAAAGCCCGCCGATCAGGTCGGGGTGGGCGGCCTCCACGCTCTCCGCCACGTGAAAGAGAACCTGGGCGTCGGCGACCGTCGTTCTCCCGTCGCCGTTCAGATCGTCCATCACGCCGTCACCGTTCTCATCCACGAAGACATCCGAGGCGTCTCCGTACATGTGACGGCTCATGCTGGCGCGGCCGCCCTTGGGCCCCACGCCCTGCTCGTTGTACTGCGGCGTCCTGAATCCGGACATCACGTGGAGGTGGCTGGGCAGTCCGCGCTCCGCCAGCGCCGCCGAGATCAGCTCCAGCTTGTCGACGAGCTTCGGCTTGAGCACCAGCACCTTGGGCCACACGCCCTGCTGGTCGTGGGTCAGGAAGTCCTGGAGCTTGAAGCTCTGCGAAACGGGCGTCGACTCGTTCTCGGGCGTCACCTCAATGAAGCCGGCGGGCGGCGCGTAGCGGCCGGTCGTGGCCTTCTCCGGCCAGTTCCCGACGTAGTACCCGTTCAGGCGCTTCCCGTCCTTCTGCTCGTACGGCAGCAGCGACACGACGTAGAAGGGGTCGCCGTCCGGGGTCACGATGCCGAGATCGTGCAGACCGGGCTGAAGCTCGGCCGCGCTCTGAATGGAATCGGCTACCAGCTGGGCCTCCAGCGAAGCCGGGGTGTCGATGACCGCGCGAAGCCGGCCCGAATAGCCGAGCCAGGCGGCGGGAACGGCCCGCGCCGCAGACGGCCCGGCAACCGCCGGCTGAGCCGCATCGGCGGGAACCGCCGCCGGCATGGACGCGAGTGCTTTGCCCTCGGCCGGCGAACCGCCGTTCGCCAGACCGGCGGCGACGAAGCCGAAAACCGCCACGGCCGCCAGGAGCAGGGAGAGAAACAGCGCACGAGCCGATCGCTTGCGAAGAGCCATTGGAACCACCTCGGAAATCAGGATTTAGGACGCGGGACGGCGCGGTGGCGCCGTACATACTTAGACGATCGGCACGGCGGCGCGGTTCAAGGGAACCCTTTTCATTCCCTTGTAGGAATCGCATGGGTGCCGGGCTGGCGTCAAGACATATTTCGTTGCACAATAATAACTTATACTTTTGGGTGACGGGGGCACGTCCCATGCTGCCTGCCGCCGGATGACGTGTTTCTACCTCGTTCGCCATGCCTCCCACGACCTGCTCGGCCGCGTCCTCGCGGGCCGCATGCCGGGCGTGCACCTGAACGCGCGCGGCCGCCAGGAGACCGACTGGCTGCGGGAGCGGTTCCGTTCCGTGCCGGTGGACGCGATCGTCACGAGTCCGCTCGAGCGGAGCCTCGAGACGGCGGACCCGATCGCGAGCGCGCTCGGACTCGTCCCGCAGATCGAGCCCGCCCTCCTCGAGATGGCGTTCGGCGAGTGGACCGGACGCTCCTTCGAAGAGCTCGAGAAGGTTCCCGGCTGGCGCGCCTTCAACACTTGCCGCAGCGTGACGCCGGTTCCCGGCGGTGAAACGATGCTCCAGACGCAGGTGCGGGCGGTGGCCGCCCTGGAGCGCCTGCGCGAGCGCCACGCCGACGGGAACGTCCTGGTGGTGAGCCACGGCGACGTGTTTCGCGCGGTGGTCGCACACTACCTGGGACTCTGCCTCGACCTGCTCCAGCGCTTCATGATCGAGCCCGCGTCGATCACCACGCTCCACGTCGCCGGTCACGGCGCCACGCTGGTCCGCCTGAACGACTCCCCTCCGGCCTTCGAAGCCCGCGAGGATTCGCCTTCCCGAAACGGAAGCGCGGCGCCCGCGGAGCGCCCCGCCGTCGCGCGATGATCGTCTACGGAGATCCCGCGCGCCGCGAGCCGCTCGAACGCTGTGTCGAGACGCTGAACCTCATGCTCGAGCAGGCCGAATCCGCGGACCTGCGGCCGGCGCGGGTGCGGGGGCTGGTCGAGCGCGCGGGCGAGCTGGAGCAGGCGCTCTTCGACGCCCCCGACGCGCTCGGAACGGAATCCGCGCGAGCGCGCGGTCTGGCGGCCGCCCGGCGCGTGACGACCCTGGCGGCGGAGGCCTTCGACCGCTCCTGCTCCGGCCGGGCCGCCGAAGCGCGCCGGGAGATCGGCGCCTCGCACCGCGCCCTCGCGCCCCTGCGCCGACGCGGCGGAACGCTCGTCGTGAAGGTGCCGGAGGGGTTCGCGTTCTACGGCCTCATGCTGCAGTCCTACCGGGAACAGGCGCTCGGATGGGCGCGCCATCACGAGAGCGCGACCGACCGGCGCGTTCTCGTGGTCGGGATCCGAACCATCGGAACCACCCTTTCGGCCGTCGTCGCGGCGGCGCTCCGGGGACGCGGCTTTGGCGTCAAGCGGATCACCGTGCGACCCTCGGGACACCCCTCCGACCGCCGCGTGGAACAATCCCTTCCCCAGGCGCCGTTCGGCATCGTCGTGGACGAGGGTCCCGGTCTCTCCGGCTCCTCGATGCTGGCGGTCGCCGACGCGATGCGCCGAAGCGGCGTCGAGGAGATCGCGCTTCTCCCGGCCCATGCCCGCGGCCCCGGCGCGGGAGCGTCCGCGGAGCTTCGCGTCCGCTGGCGATCGTTCCGGCCCTACCCGGCCCAGGATTCGCCGCCTCGATTCGGCGATCGGACGCTGGCCGAAGAGCTCTGGACCGGAGTGCGGACGGCCTACGGGGAGCTGGCTTCGGCCACCGAGGTGGGCGGGGGCGCCTGGCGCACCGCGCACGACGGCGGCGAGCGGGCGTGGCCGGCGGTGCTGCGCGCCCTCGAGCGCTCCAAGCTCCTCTGCGCCTCGCGCGACGGTGCCCGGATCCTCTTCAAGTACTGCGGACATGCCACCGCGCCCGGGATGGAGCGAACGCTGGCGGCTCAGACCGCGCGGCGGTCCGCTCCCCTGGCGGCGCAGGGATTCGCGCCGCGCCTGCTCGGCGAGATGCACGGCTTCGTGGCCTGGGAGTGGGTGGAGGGGCGTCCCCTGGGGATTCAGGACGCCTCGTTCCCGTTCCTGGCGCGCATGGGCGCCTACATCGCGCGGGCGGCCCTGCCGCCGCTCTCCGCCGAAGAGGCGCACGAGGCGCGCGAGCGGACCGCGGCGATGCTGCGCGCCAATGCCGGGGAGACCCTGGGCGCCGATGCGGTGCGCGCGGCCGAGGCCGAGTTCCGGAAGGGCGCCGTCGAGAGGGGCGTCCCGGCGGCCGGCGACGGTCACCTGGCGCCCCACGAATGGGTCCGCTCCCGATCGGGATCGATCGTCAAGACCGACGTCGGCGGACACGACGTGGATCACACCTGGACCGGGCCGCAGCCGGTGGTGTGGGACCTCGCCGGTGCGCTGGAGGAGTGGGACCTGCACGGGGCGCAGGCCGAGGCGCTGCTTCGCGGCTACCAGGAGGCCGGAGGAGCACCGCCCGGGCCCGCCGCCCTTCACGCTTACCGCACCGCCTACGCGGCGCACCGCGCCGGCCAGACCGCGTTCTTCGCGGAGATGGAGCGGGACGCCGCCGAACGCGCGCGGCTCGATCTGGCGCGAGAGCGCTGGCGCGACCAGCTGACGCGCTGTCTCGCCGGCGACACGGCGGGAGCGCCGCGGTGACGCGCGGCCCGAGCTACCGGAAGCCGGCCCCGCCCAGGACGGGCTCGGCGGCCTGCCTCAGCCCCAGCTCCAGCAGCGCGTAGCGCACCAGATCGCCGAACCGCGGCGCGCTCATGCCCCACGGAAAGGACTCGTACCAGAGCCGGCCGGCGTGCGGCGGGCGCGTGAAGTCGTAGGAAGGGGCGGGGCGAAAGCGCTCCTCCTCGGCGCGGAACTTCCGGAGCGTGCCCCACTGGGTTCGATAGCGTGCGAGCAGCTGAAGCTTGCGTGCGCGCCCCCCGGCGTCCAGCCGGCGCACCACGTCCTCGGGCCGGGCGCCCCCCAGGAAGACCCCCGATTCGAAGCCGCCCCCGGGCCCCCGGTGATACGAGGTCATTTCCGAGAGCGCCGGGTGCGGCGACCCGGCAGCGCGCAGGAGCGCGATCGCGGCGTGGGCGGCGAACGCCGCGGCATCGTGATCGGGATGCCCCCCTTCGTAGGCGTGCGTGATCAGCACGTCGGGCCGCACCCGCTCGATGGTCTCGGCGAGCGCCCGTGTCAGCGCCGCGAGCCGAAGCGGCGCCTCCCGTTCCACCACGCGCAACGCGAAGCGGCGGGAGGGCGGAATGCCGGCGAGCGCGAGCGCCGCTCGCGCTTCGGCGTCGCGCGCCGCGGCATAGCTCTCCCGGCTCTCGAACCCGCGCGCCAGCGCTTCAGCCGGGTCGCGCGGCGCGCCGTCGGTCACGTGGAGGACCGAGGCCTCGGAAGAAAGGAGAACGGAAGATGCGCCCACCGACTCGTCGCCGGGATGGGCTCCCACGACCAGGATCATGCCCGATGGGCGGGCCGCATCAAGCGTGCCCCGCGAGGAGGAGCCCGCAACCTGCGGCCGGAATCGCCAAACGCTGTTCCAGGGCGACGTTCGAAGTGCCCCAGCGACCGCGCGCGGGACGGCCCTCGCCCGGAGCCTCGACCTCGTTCTACAAAGTTCCGGGGCGGGCGGCCTCCTTTCCCGATGGCATGCGGGATGCAGGCTTGCCGGCGGCCCCGCACGCGTTGCCGGGGCGTAGGCGGAACCACCGATCGGAGGTGCAGTCATGACCGACAAGCCGGACGACAAGAAGCAGCCGAGGCCCGATTTCTCCAACGTGCAAAGCGGATCATCGTCGACGGCTCCGTCCCCCGGCCACGACGGCGGCGCGGGAGCCACGTACGTCGTGAAACCGGGGGACTCGCTCTCGAAGATCGCGAAGCACCACTACGGCGATCCGAACCAGTGGCACAAGATCTACGAGGCCAACAAGGACCGCATCCAGGATCCGGACATGATCCAGCCCGGCTGGACGCTGCGGCTCCCCTAGCACCCCTTCGAAGGAGGACCTATGCGATTCGATCATCGGACCGTGGCCGTCGCCCTTTGCCTGACGGTCGCGGCCTTCACCGGCGCCTGCCAGAAGAAGGCGGCCGAGACGTCGAGCACTTCCGGCACGGAAGCGACCAGCCCGTCGGCCCAGGGCGTCCAGGTCGCGCGCGTCGATCTCGGTACCAGTCTCGCCAACGACAACACGGTCGCCAACCAGACCGACTCGTTCCTGCCGAACCAGACGATCTACGCCTCGGTCGTGACCAACGGGTCGGCGCCCTCCGCCGAGATCAAGACGCGATTCACGTACCAGGACGGGCAGGTCGTGGACGAATCGACCCGGACGATCGCCCCCAGCGGACAGGCGGTCACCGAGTTTCACGTGTCGAAGCCGGACGGCTTCCCCGTCGGGAAGTACAAGGTGGAGGTCTTCGTGAACGGCTCCCCCGCCGCCTCGAAGGAATTCGAAGTCAAGAGCACGTGACGCGGGCCGGGCGCGCGGCCGCGGACAGCGGCCGCGTGTCGCGGCGCGCTCCGCCGCGTGGCTCCGGACGCTCCGGCCGGGGTACAATTCCTCCATGACACCACGCGTCTCCACCGGCGCCAGCGCCCTCGAATTCCTCCCGGCGCGCCTCACGATGGCCTCTCTGCGCGAGGCCGCGCGCGGCTGCCGCGGCTGCCCGCTCTACAAGAACGCGACGCAGACGGTCTTCGGCGAGGGACCGCGCGCGGCGAGGGTGGTTCTGGTCGGCGAGGTGCCCGGCAACGACGAGGACCTCGCCGGACACCCCTTCGTGGGACCGGCCGGCCGTGTCCTGGACGAGGCGCTCGAGGCGGCCCGGATCGCGCGCGACGAGACCTACGTCACGAACGTGGTCAAGCACTTCAAATGGGAGCCGCAGGGGAAGCGGCGGAAGCACAAGAAGCCGAGCGCGCGAGAGATCGCGGCGTGCCTGCCCTGGCTGGAGCGCGAGATGCAGCTGATCCGCCCCGAAGTGCTCGTCTGCCTGGGCGCGACCGCGGCCCAGGCGCTCGTCGCGCGGGACTTCAAGGTGACGGCCATGCGCGGGCGCATCGTGCCGACGGCGCTCTCGCCGCGCACGGTCGCCACGGTGCACCCCTCCTCCATCCTCCGGCAGCGAGGCTCCGAAGAGCGCCGGCGCGAGATGGCGCGCTTCGTCGCGGACTTGAAGGTCGTCGCGGGGCTGATCCATGGCTGATTCGAACGGAGCCGCGCCCGGCGGCGCCCGGGAGGAGGCGCTCGCGGGCGATCCCCTCGACGGCTTCCATCCCACCGTGGCGCGATGGTTCCGCGAGCGGGTCGGCGTTCCCTCCCCGGCGCAGGCCGAGGGGTGGCCGCGGATCCGCTCCGGCGCGCACACGCTGATCGCCGCGCCGACCGGGTCGGGCAAGACGCTGGCCGCGTTCCTCTGGGCGCTGGACGGGCTCCTCCGCCAGGGCGCCGCGCTGCCCGACGAGACGCAGGTTCTCTACGTCTCCCCACTCAAGGCGCTGAGCAACGACGTGCAGAAGAACCTCCAGGCGCCACTCGCCGAGCTCACGCTCCTGGACTCCGACTGCGCCGCGGTCCGCGTGCTGGTGCGGACGGGCGATACGCCGGCCAACGAGCGCGCCTCGATGGGACGGCGCCCGCCGCACGTCCTGGTCACGACCCCCGAGTCGCTCTACATCCTTCTCACCAGCGCGGGCGGGCGCGCGCTGCTGCGCACGGTGCGCACCGTGATCGTGGACGAGATCCACGCCGTCGCGGGCTCCAAGCGCGGCGCCCACCTCGCCCTCTCCCTCGAGCGGCTCGAGGCTCTGGCCGGAGGGCCGATCCAGCGGATCGGGCTCTCGGCGACGCAGAAGCCGGTCACCGACGTGGCGGAGCTCCTCGTGGGGGTGGGGCGCGACTGCGCCGTCGTGGACACCGGCCACCGGCGCGCACTGGACCTGGGCATCGAGCTCCCCGACGCGCCGCTCGCCACCGTCTGCTCGCACGAGACCTGGGACGACATCACGAAGCGGATGGCGGAGCTGATCGGCGAACACCGGACGACGCTCGTCTTCGTGAACACGCGGAAGCTGGCCGAGCGGATCGCGGCGCGCCTCACCAAGGTCCTCGGCGAGGAGCAGGTCACCAGCCACCACGGCAGTCTCTCGCGCGAGCGCCGCCTGGACGCCGAGCGGCGGCTGAAGCAGGGCTCGCTGCGCGCGCTGGTCGCCACGGCGTCGCTCGAGCTGGGGATCGACATCGGCGACGTGGACCTCGCGATCCAGATCGGGGTGACGCCGGCGATCTCGGTCTTTCTCCAGCGCGTGGGCCGGAGCGGTCACGGGCTGGGCCGCGTGCCCAAGGGGCGGATCTTCCCGCTCACCCAGGACGAGCTGGTCACGGCGGCGGCGCTGCTCGAGGCGGTCCGCTCCGGCGAGCTCGACCGCACACCGATGCCGCGCCGCTCGCTGGACATCCTGGCGCAGCAGATCGTGGCCTCGTGCGTCCAGGAAACGTGGGACGAGGAGCGGCTCTACGAAACCCTCCGGCGCGCCTGGCCCTACCAGGACCTCACGCGCGAGGAGTTCGACGACGTCGTGAGACTGCACACGGCGGGGCGCGCCGCGCTGCTGCACCGGGACGGGGTGAACGGGAAGCTCCGCGCCACGCGGCGCGCCTCGATCACGGCCCTCACGTCGGGGGGCGCCATTCCCGACACCGGGCAGTACCGCGTCGTGGTCGAGCCGGAGGGGACCTTCGTCGGCACCCTGGACGAGGACTTCGCCGTGGAGTCGAACGGCGGAGACGTCTTCCAGCTGGGCAACGCCTCGTGGCAGGTGCTCCGCGTGGAGCCGGGGGTGGTGCGCGTGGCCGACGCGCACGGCGCTCCCCCGACGCTCCCCTTCTGGCTGGGCGAGGCTCCCGCGCGAACGCGCGAGCTGGCGGCGGCGGTCGGTCGCGTGCGGGTGCGCGGGCGCGACCCCGCGTGGCTCACGGGCGACCTCGGGCTCTCGGCCGAGGCGGCGACGCAGCTCTCCGACTATCTCCGCGAAGGGGAACGCTCGCTGGGCGCGATCCCCACGCCGGCGCGGGTCGTGCTCGAGCGCTTCTTCGACGAGTCGGGAGGGATGCAACTGGTCGTGCACGCGCCCTTCGGCGGGCGGATCAACCGGGCCTGGGGGCTCGCGCTCCGCAAGCGCTTCTGCCGGGGCTTCGGCTTCGAGCTGCAGGCCGCGGCCAACGAGGAGGCGATCATCATCTCGCTGGGGCCGCACCACAGCTTCCCCCTCGAGGACGTCTTCCAGTTCCTGCACCCCGCGACCGCGCGCGACCTGCTGGTGCAGGCGCTCCTGGACCAGCCGATGTTCGGAACGCGGTGGCGGTGGAACCTGACCCGCGCGCTCCTCCTCTCGCGCACGCAGGGAGGCGGCAAGCGGGTTCCGACGCCGCTCCTGCGCATGCGGGCCGAGGACGCGCTGACCCAGGCGTTCCCCCAGGTGCTCGCCTGCCCCGAGACGCTTCCTCCCGGAGAGCTGCCAGTGCCGTGGGAGCACCCGATCGTGCGCCAGACGATCGAGGACTGCCTGACCGAGGCGATGGACGCCGACGGCTTCCTCGAGGTGCTGCGCGGGCTCCGGTCGGGCGCGATCGAGCGCATCGCCGTGGACACGCCCGAGCCCTCGGCCTTCGCGCGCGGCATCCTGAACGCGGCGCCGTACGCCTTCCTGGACGACGCGCCGCTCGAGGAGCGCCGCACGCAGGCGGTGAGCTCGCGCCGCTTCCTCGATCCCGAGACCGCCGACACGCTCGGCGCGCTCGATCCCGACGCGGTGACCCGCGTGCGCGAGCAGGCGTGGCCCGATCCCGAGAACGCCGAGGAGGTGCACGAGGCGCTCCTCTGGATGGGGTACGTCACGGAGCGTGAGGCTGAGGTTTCCGGGTGGATGCCTTGGATCGAGGAGCTGGCGACGGCCCGCCGCGTGGTTCGCGAGGCGCCGGCTGGCGAGGAGGCGCGGTGGCGCGCGGTGGAGGCGGCGACGGATCCGAAGACGGTGCTGCGCGGGCGGCTCGAGGCGCTGGGGCCGGTGTTCGTGGGCGCGGGCGACGGACTTCTTCCGCCTTCGGCGGAAGAATATCTCCTCGCCCTCGAGGTCGAAGGCCGCGTGCTCCGCTGCCGGCTCGAGGGGCGCCAGGCGTGGTGCGACCGGCGGCTTCTCGCGCGGATCCATCGCGAGACGCTGGAGCGGCTGCGGCGCGAGATCGAGCCGGTCACGGCGGCCGGCTTCTGGCGCTTCCTCGCCTGCTGGCAGCACGCCGCCGAGGGATACCGGCTCGAGGGCCCGCGCGGCGTGGTTGAGATCGCGCGCCAGCTCGCGGGCTTCGAGATCCCCGCCGCGGCGTGGGAATCGAGCGTCCTTCCCGCCCGCGTGGAGGGCTACCGCCAGGAATGGCTCGATCAGGCGACCCTCTCGGGCGAGCTGGCCTGGGGCCGCCTGTGGGGCGGGGGCCGCTCCCCGATCCGCGCGACGCCGGTCGCGCTCCTCCCGCGCGAAGAGCTGGACCTCTGGCTCTCGCTCGCGGCACCCGCCGCGGCGCGAACGCCGGCGCCCGCCGACGACGGCGAGGACGCCGGAGCGGCCGGTGGCGACAGCGATCCGCGCGAGATCTCGACCTACGCCGACGTTCTCCTCTCGGTTCTCGCGGCCCGGGGGGCTTCCTTCGCGCAGGACTTGGAGCGGCACTCCGGCCTCCTCCCCACGCACGTGGAGATGGGTCTCGCCGAGCTCATCGGCCGGGGACTCGTCACCTGCGATTCCTGGAGCGGCCTCCGGCGGCTGATCACGCCTCCCAGCCGACGGCGCGGCGTTCTGAAGCGCGCGCGCTTCGCGCCGCCGGGCCGGTGGACGGTGCTGCGTGCGCCGCGCGAGGCCGGCGACGCCGATACGGCCGGGCGGCTCGCCGCGGGAGCTCCCTTCACGCTCGCGGCGGAGGCGGAGACCGAGTTCCTCGCGCGCCGGCTGATCGATCGCTACGGGGTGATCTTCCGGCGCCTGCTCGACCGCGAGCGCCTTCCGGTCCGGTGGCGGGAGCTGGTGCGCGTCTACCGCCTGTGGGAGCTCCGCGGAGACGTGCGCGGCGGGCGCTTCGTACAGCGCTTCGCCGGTGAGCAGTACGCGCTGCCGGAGGCGGTGGAGCTGCTCCGCCGGCTGCGCCGCTCGGAAGCGGGCTCCGGCGCCGGCGTCCGCGTCGCGGCCGCCGACCCCCTGAACCTGGACGGGATCCTCACGCCGGAGCCGCGCGTTCCCTCGGCGGCGCGGCGCCGCGTCCTGGTGGCCTGAGCGGCTCCATGAGCCGCGCCCATCGCCTCTGGTGGATTGCCGGAATCACGGCGCTCCTGGCGGGAGCAGGCTTCGGCTACTTCGCACTGCGCCCGCTGCCGAGAGACTCCGACGCGGCGAACCCCGACGCGGGATACATGGTCGACTCCAGCGCAGCGAGCGTCGCCGAGAGCCTCGCCTCGCCGCCTCCCCGGCCGGCCCCCTACGGGATCGACTCGGTCGCCATGACGGCGGGCGAAGCGCCGCCGACGGATGGCGGGGAGGATCCCTTGGCCGATTCGCCCGCCGATGCCGGAGCCACGCGCCTCGGTCCCGTGCTCCTCGATACCCCCAAGCCGAACCAGGTCGCCCAGAGCCCGCTCTGGATCGCCGGGCGGGCGCGCGGCTCGTGGTTCTTCGAGGCCGAGTTTCCGGTGCGCCTGCTGGATGCGCGCGATTCGGTGGTGGCGCGCGGCGTCGCGCGCGCGACGGGCGACTGGATGACGCCCGAGTACGTTCCCTTCTCCCTCACGCTCGACTTCGAGCCTCCCGAGACGGAGGAGGGCACGCTGATCCTCGAGCGGAGCAACCCCTCCGACCTGCCGGAGCACGCCGCGTCGGTGCGGCTGCCCGTCCGCTTCCGCTAGCGCGCCGTCCCTTCGCCGCGCTTCACGTCCGCGCGGCGCGCAGGGCCGCGGGACGGAGCGCCGCGTCCACCTCGCGCCCGACCCGCGCGGCGATCGCCGGAACCGCCGCGACGTCCGCCTCGCCCGTGTGGAAGTTCACGATGCAGGCGCGCAGCACGTAGCGCCCGCCGATGACGGCGTTCGACACGAAGCACTCCCCGCCGTTCTGGATGCGGTCCAGCAGGTCCTGGTTCAGCCGGTCGAGATACTCCGCGACCTCGGCCTCCCCGCGGCGCTCGCGCAGATCGCGGGGGAGGAACCGGAAGGTCGTGATGCTCAGGGACTGCGTGAAGCGCTCGAGGTCGGACTCGGCGTCCACGCGCTCGGCCATCACGCGCGACAGGCGCATGTCCTCGGCGATCATGGCGCGGTAGCCCTTGGCGCCGGCGTGCCGGAGGGCCAGCCACACCTTGAGCGCGCGGAACCCGCGCGAGTTCTGCGGGCCGTACTCGACGTAGTTGAGTCCCTCTTCGCCGAAGCGGTAGTACGGCGGGTGGTACGCGAACGCCGCGCGCAGCCGCGCCGGATCGCGCACCAGCGCGCAGCCCGCCTCGATCGGGGCGTAGAGCCACTTGTGCGGATCGACGGCGACGGAGTCCGCCAGGGCGAGCCCGCGGAGATCCTCGGGCGCCTCGGGCACCGCGGCGGCGAGCCCGCCGTAGGCGCCGTCCACGTGGAACCAGATCTTCTCCTCGCGGCAGAGCGCCGCGATCTCCGGGAGCGGATCCACCGCGCCCGTCCCGACGCTCCCGGCGGTGCCGACCACCAGGAAGGGCACATCGCCGCGCTCCCGGTCCTCGCGGATCTTCCGGCGCAGCGCGTCCACGCGCATCCGCAAGGCGCCGTCGGTCTCGATCCACCGCACCGACTCGGTGCCCATGCCCGCGAGGTCGGCCGCCTTCTGGATCCAGGTGTGCGTCTCGGCCGAGCCGTAGGCGCGAAGCGGCGGTCCGCCCGCGGTACCCTTCTCGCGCACGGGCCAGGGCGCCATGGCGGCGCGCGCGGCGAAGAAGCCGACGAAGTTCGCCATGTTGCCGCCGCTCACGAGGATCCCGCCGGCCGACGCGCGATAGCCGATCAGCTCCGCGATCCAACGGATCGTCTGGGTCTCGATCTCCGTGGCCGCCGGCGCGAGGATCCAGGCGCCGGCGTTCGCGTTCACCGCCGCCGCGAGCATCTCGCCCAGGATGCCCACCGGCGCCGGCGGCGACGTGATGTAGCCGAAGAAGCGCGGATGGCCGTTGAAGAGCGAGTGGTCGAAGAGGAGCCCGGCCGTGGTCGTCAGCAGCGCCTCCGGCTCGCAGCCCTCCTCCGGCAAGGGCCCGTTCAGATCGAGCGCGGCGCGGACGCCGGAGGGCGCCTCGCCGCGCGTGACGGGCCGCTCCGGCACCGACGCGAGGAGATCGGCCACGCGGTCCACCAGACGGTGCCCCGCCGCGCGGAAGCGATCGGCATCCATCGCGAGCGGCGCCTCCCGGCGGGTCGCCTCGTTCGCGCCGGCGGACGCGGCGCCTCCATCGGTCTTCGTCGTCATCGCAACCCCTCGAAGAGATCGGTCTCCATGCCGCGGCCTCCGTTCACGACGCTCAGAACGCGATAGAACTGTTGACGGCCCCACAGGGCTTCGTGGTGCTCCGGCGCGAGATGCCTCAGCTTCTCATAGCCTCCCACCTGCGAGTCGTGGCAGACGACGGCGCGCCATACGGTGGGCCACTGCTCGCGCGTGTCGACGGTGGTCGTGACCATCCATTCCGGCCACGGCTGCGCCTGGCGCTCCACGCCGTCCACCAGCGACACGAGCTTCTTGAAGGCCGCCTGGTAGGCGTCCCAGCGCGCCTGGGTCGTGGCCATGTAGTAGAGCTTGGAGACGGTGTGCGGCGCCGGCGCCGAGGCCGCGGCGACGACGGCCGCCGTGGCCAGCTGGCAGATCGCGATGTGGTCCGGGTGTCCGTAGGCTCCGTCCGGCGCGAACGTGAGCACGACGTGCGGCCGGACGCGGCCGATCTCCGCCGCGATCCGCGCGACCGCCTCGCGCGGATCGGCTTCGTCCAGCCGTCCATCGCCGTAGTCGAGGAGCGTGACGTCCCCGATCCCGAGCACACGCGCCGCCTCGCGCAGCTCGCGCTCGCGGATTCGGGCGAGCGTCTCGGGACCGGGATGCTCCGGGCCCTCGCCGTGGCGGACGCCGCGAAAGCGACCGCGGTCCCCGCGCGTCGCCGTGACCAGGGAGGTCCGCACCCCTTCGGCGGCATAGCGGGCGAAGACGCCGCCCACCCCCAGCGTCTCGTCGTCGGGGTGGGCGAAGATGCCCATCAGGCCGAGCGGCCCGCCCCTGCGCGCGACGCCCCCGCTTCCCTCAGCGGCCATGCGGTCCCGAGGGTCCGGGGGATTCGAGCGGGAGCGAGGCGCCCTCCATGAGGTCCGCCACCAAGCGCACCAGCTCCCGGAGCTGGACCGGCTTCGACAGATGGGCCTGGTAGCCGGAGCGGAGCGCGCGGCGCGCGTCCTCCGCGCCGGTATAGGCGGTCACCGCGATCGCGGGAATGCGGCCGCCGGCCTCGGGAGCGAGCGCTCGAACGCGCTCGATCAGGTCGTAGCCGGTCTCCCCGGGCATCGCGATGTCGCTGATCAGGAGGTTCGGATGCTCGCGCACCAGGAGCGGCAGCGCCTCGGCCGCGCTGCCGGCGACCCGCACCTCGGCGCCGCAGCTGGTGAGGAGCCGCGCCAGAAGCTCCCTCGAATCGGCCTCGTCCTCGACGAGGAGCGCGCGCACCCCGGCCAGCGGGTTCGCCGCCGGCTCCGGCTCCGCCCCCTCGGCCGCCGCGGCGGCGCGGGCCGGCGCGCCCGCCGGGTCGGGACCCCACTCGGCGCGCGGGGCGCCCCTCCCGGGCGCGCCCCCCTCCACGGCGCGCGCCGCCTCGGCCGCCTCCACGAGCGGCAGCGTCACCACGAAGCGCGCGCCCCGGCCGCTTTCCCGGTTTTCGGCGGTGATCGTCCCGCCGTGGAACTCGACGATGTGCCGCGCGATGGCCAGCCCCAGTCCCAGGCCGCCGTGCCGCCGCGAGCTGGAGGGATTCTTTTGCCGGAAGCGCTCGAAGACGTGCGGCAGGAAGTCGGGATCGATGCCGATCCCCTCGTCCTCGACGCGGATCACGGCGCTCGTCTCGCGCGCGGAGAGCGCGATCCAGACCCGTCCGCCCTTCGGCGTGAACTTGATCGCGTTCGAGAGGAGGTTCCAGACGACCTGCTGGAGGCGGTCGGGGCTTCCGAGCACCGAGCCGATCGCCGGCGCCAGGTTCGCCTCGAGGCGCACGCCGTTGGCCTCCGCGGCGGGGCGCATGGTGTCGAGCGCGCCCTCGATCACGCTCTCGAGGCTGACCATCTGGAGCTTGAAGTCGAGCTGTCCCGCGATGAGCCGGGAGATGTCGAGGATGTCGGAGATCAGCCGGCTCTGGATCTGGGCGTTGCGGCTGATCGTCTCGACCGCGCGGGTCGTCGTGGCGGGATCCAGGGTTCCCTCGCGGAGCAGATTGGCCCAGCCCACGATCGCGTTGAGCGGCGTGCGCAGCTCGTGGGAGAGGGTGGCGAGGAACTCGTCCTTGAGCCGGTTCGCCTCCTCGGCCTGGCGCCGCGCCTCGCGCTCCACGAGTAGGTGCGAGCGCTCCTCCTCGGCCCGCTTCTCGTCGGTCACGTCCTGCCCGGTGCCGAGCATCCGGACCGCGCGCCCCTGATCGTCGACGACCACGCGGCCCCGCGCGGCCACGGTGAGGACCGTCTGATCGGGACGCACGACGCGGTGCTCGATCTTGAACGGCTGCCGGTTCCGGTGGGCCGCCTCGACCACACGCCGGACCAGGGGGCGGTCCTCGGGGTGCACGAGCGCGATGAAGGAATCGAACGTCGCCGGGAAGGTGGCGGGGTCCACCCCGTAGATCTCGTAGAGCTCTTCCGACCACCAGAGCGAGTCCCGCTCGATGTCCCACTCCCAGCTGCCCACCCGCGCGACCCGCTGCGCTTCGCGCAGGCGCGCCTCGCTCGTTCCGAGCGCCTCCTGGGCCCGCTCGCGCTCGCGCGCCTCCTCGCGGAGGGTCTGCACCGCGCGCTTCAGCTCGGCGGTGCGCGCTTCGACGCGCCCCTCCAGCTCCGTGGCCAGGCGGCGCACGCGCACCTCGTCCCGTCGGCGGCCCGCGAGCGCGGCGGTGACGGCGAGCACCAGCACCGAGGAGACCGAGGTGTAGGCCTGCAACAGGAGGAGCGACTCGTTCACGTCGGCCCGGGCGAAAGGCCCGGCTCCGCGGAGGGTGCCCAGGATGGCGATCCCCGAGAGCAGCAGCGTCGCGGTGGACGCCTCGCGGAGCGAGAATCGGAACGCCGCCCAGACCAGCACCGGGACGCACAGGAATTCCAGCGGCGGCGCCCCTCCCGGGAAGCTGGACGCGCCCCCGAATACGAGCGATGCGATGAGGATGAGCGACGCGAACAGGGCGGCCGCCTCCGCGGCGCGGCGCAGCTTCCATCGAACGTGGGGGCGGCGGAGCCAGAGGATGAGGAACGGCGCCACGACGAGGGCGCCGGAGAGATCGCCGAGCCACCAGGTGAGCCACACCGGCCCGTACTCGCGCCAGGCGACCGCGCCGGCGGCGGCGACGGCGGTCACGCCGATGGTCGGACTCGCCGCGGTGGCCAGCATGCCCATCCCGGCGAAGGCGAAGATCCGGCGGGGCTCTTCGAACGCGGCGGAACCCCCGGCGAAGCGTCGCACCAGCCAGGCGCCCGCCAGCGCCTCGAGCGTATTGCCGACGGCGACGGCGGCCGACACGGCGCCGGCTCCCGACACGGGAATGTTGACGAGGAAGGCGGCCGCGAGAATCGCCGGCCACATGCGATATCCGAACACGAGGAGGGCGGCGAGCGCGATCCCGGTGGGCGGCCACACCGCCGTCGCGCTGGAGCTGACCGAGGCGAGAGCGAGTCCCAGTCTTCCCGCCCCGTAGTACAGGGCCGCGACGCCTGCGGCGCGAATCAGGTCGCGTGCGGAGGGGCGTGGCATACGATCAGAGTATCATGCGGCGGAGCACCCAAAAAAAGGCCCGCGAAAGGTGTAGTTCGCATACGGCCGAGCCTGAGCCCGAACCGTCCGGCCTACACCTCCGCGGTGCCGCCCCCTTGTGGGGGGTTTTTCTATAGCCGAGAAACGCCTGTTAGGGATTCGACCGTCCCGGCGTCGCGCCGGTGCGTCCCGTCTGCCCCGGGTTCGTGGTGCTGCCCGTGCTGGGAACCGGCTCGCGGCGGCCCGCTTCGAAGCCCGTGGTCGGACTCGAGGACGAGGAGCCCTGGCGTTCGCGATCGCTGCTGCTGCCGAAACGGTCCTGAAGCTGCTCGCGGCCTTCCTGCACCTTGTCGCGCGCCGCGCTGCCGAGACGCTTGGCCGTCTCGCCCAGCTTGCGCCGCGTGTCGGTCCCGGCGGCGGGGGCGAACAGAAGCGCGACGCCGGCGCCGACGATGGCGCCGAGCATGAAGCCGGACATCCCGGACGCGACGCCCCTGGACTCTTCGTTCAGATAAGGATTCTCATTCATCTGCGTAGCCTCCGTTCGTCGCGGCGCGGCCGCGATGAAATCGGTTCGTGATTCGTTCGAAGAAGTGGGCCGTTCCCGTACGGACCCCGCGCGCGACGGCGACGGCGGTCATGACGGGACGCTCCACCTCTTCCAGAATGGCGTCCGAGAGCTGGGCGGTACGCTCGCCGATCGCCTCGAAGCGGTCCACGACGCGTCGTACGGGAGGGACGACTTCCTTGATGGAGACCACGAGTTCCTCGGCGCCGCTCGTCACGTGCTTCAGCTGAGCGATCCAGCCGCGAACTTCTTCCGTGAGCTCGTTGACTTTCTCGGTCGTTTTCCCCACCCGCTGGAGGGCGCTGACCGTGGCGATGGCGATGGCCACTACCGCAATTGTTACAATTACAAAGCAGATCTCGAGTAGCAGCGACATCCTTCATCCTCCTCCGGCCCCATCGGCCTTGCGGTTGGAGCGCACCCTTCGCTTCGCTCCTATGGCCCAACCCCTTCTCTTCCGAGGAACAGCAATATGAAGGCCAACGGCGCCGACACGGCGATCCCGCGGCTCACGACCGCGCGCCCGCGCCCAGGAGCAGCTCCCGAAGGCTGCGCAGATCGATCGGCTTCACGAAATGACGGTCGAAGCCGGCCTCCTTGGAGGCGCGCAGGTCCCCGTCGTCGCCGTAGCCGGTCAATGCGACGAGCGTCGCGGGGTGCTCTTCCTTCTTCAGCGCGCGCGCGACCTCGTACCCGTCCATATCGGGAAGGCTGATGTCGATCAGCGCGACCGACGGCCGTTCCCGGCGGAAGGTCTCGATCGCCTGCGCGCCGTCGTAGGCGACGCAGACCCGGTGGTTCCAGTGCTCCAGCAGGAGCGCCAGGCTGTCGGCCGAGTCGGGATCGTCGTCGACCACGAGGATCGAGAGGGGGCGCTCTTCGGCGCGCGTGATCTCGTCGGCGCTCATCCGTTCACGATCTCCCCCCCGTTGGGGTGGAGCACCTGTCCCGTCGTGTACGAGGCCTCTTCCGACGCGAGGAACACGTAATGGGGAGCGACCTCGACCGGCTCGCCCGCGCGTCCCAGCGGAACGTCCGATCCGAAGGTCTTGACCTGGTCCGGCGGGAAGGTCGAGGGGATGAGCGGCGTCCAGATCGGTCCCGGCGCCACGGCGTTCACCCGGATCTTCCGGTCGACGAGCGCCTGGGCGAGCGAGCGGGTGAAGGAGACGATCGCCCCCTTCGTGGAGGCGTAGTCGATGAGGTGCGCGCTCCCGCGGTAGGCGGTCACCGAGGCCGTGTTCACGATCGAGGCGCCCTCCGGCATGTGCGGCAGCGCGGCGCGCGTCAGGAAGAACATGGAGAAGACGTTCGTCCGGAACGTGCGCACGAGCTGCTCCTCCGAGATCTCCTCGAGACGCTCCCGGGGATGCTGCTCGGCCGCGTTGTTGACGAGCACGTCGATCTTCCCGAGCCCGGCGACCGTCTGTCGCACCGCCTCGCGGCAGAACGAGTCGTCCCCCACGTCGCCCGCGATCAGGATCGCGCGCCGGCCGTGCTCCCGGACCAGCCGCTCGGTCTCGCGCGCGTCCTCGTGCTCCTCCAGGTAGACGATCGCGACGTCGGCGCCCTCCCGGGCGAAGGCCACCGCCACGGCGCGTCCGATCCCGCTGTCTCCTCCCGTGATCAGGGCGGCCTTGCCGAGGAGCCGCCCGCACGAGGGACGCGACGGATCGTCGTACTTGGGCCGCGGCTTCATCAGGCGCTCGCGTCCCGGCTGGCGCCGCTGCTTCTGCGGCGGCCGCTGCGGCTTCTTGGGCATGGTCTTCTGGGGCATGGTTCCTCCGGTCAGGCGCCGCCGGCGAGGAGCAGGTGGATGAGCGCGCGATAGACCACCGCGAGGACGCTGCCGGCGAACGCCCCCATGACGACGTCGCTCGGGTAGTGCACGCCGAGATAGATCCGCGAGAAGCTCACCGCGAGCGCGAACAGGTAGAAGAGAGGAGCCCACCGCGGCAGGAACATGCCGAGCAGCACCGCGCCCGCGAACCCGGCGGCGGCGTGGCCCGAGGGAAAGGAGAAGTCGCGCGGACGCGTTCCGATGACCCGCGCCTTGACGAACGCGATGAAGGGACGCCGGCGCCGGAAGATGGGCTTCAGGACGACGTTGACCGTGATCATCGTGGCCCACAGCGCCGGAAGCGCCACGACGGCGGCCTCCAGCCCCTGCCGAAGGTCCACGAAGAGGATGAGCAGCACGACGACGGCCCACCCCTCGCCATAGTGGATGAAGCGCGAGAGGGCCTCCAGCCCGCGGTCCACGGCCTCGCCGAACGTGACGTTGTTGAGGTGGAGAAAGATGGCGGCGTCGTACGCCTCGATCGCGGCGAGCGGGTGGCGGAAGATCCCCTGGAGCGGCCACGTGCGGGAGCGCTCGCCGATCATCCGGGCGACGTCCTCGGTCACGGTGGGCGCGGCCTCGGGACCGGCGCCCGCGTCGGAGGCCGCCGCCGGAGCGTCTTCTTCGGAAGCCGCGCTGCGGCTCGGCGCCGAGGGAGCCGCTTCCGCCGCCGCGGGGAGCGCCTCCCCGGTCCCGGTCGCGGGGGGCGCCGCTTCGGCTGCCGCCGTGGCAGGCTCGGTCACGCTGGCGCCGGCTGCGGGCTTGGCGACCAGGATGCGGAGGGCCGAGGGAACGACCCGCATCGTCACCGGGGTGCGTCCGATGATCTCGCCGTCGCCCTGCACCAGCACCGGCTGGCTCGACTCCACGACCGCGCGGTCCTTGACGCGGTAGAAGCGCGCGTTCTCGTCCCTCCGGTGGCGGCTCGTCAGGGAGCGCCAGAGCAGCTTTCCGAAGTCGCGCTTCCGGTTCACGTTGAAAACGCACAGGTCGAGCGTCCCGTCGGTGGGATCGATGCGGGGTCCCCACGTGAACGGAGGGGCGCCCACCGTTCCCACGTTGGCGGCCACGATCTGCCAGGCGCGCGCGCGGACCACGGAGCCGTCCAGACGCAGCGTGAACCACCGCGGCCGGAAGCCGAAGGCCCGCCGCACGAATGTGAGCACGTAGGCGAGGCGGCCCAGCTTCTCCTGCCGCTCGCGGGTCGTGTCGCGGATCATGAGCGCGTCGGGGCCGACGCCCACCTGGGTGAAGACGTACCGCCGGCCCACGAGGATGGCGTCCAGCGCCACGACCTGGCCGGCCTCGGCGATCACCGCCATCGCTTCTTCCAGCCCGAGTGGAATTCCCAGCTCGCGGGCCAGGACGTTCGTGGTGCCGCCCGGGATGATGCCGAGCGAGACGGCGGGGTCCTGGCCGCGCCGGCGCGCCAGGCACTGCGCCACCATGCTGACCGTGCCGTCGCCTCCCGCGGCGACGACGCGCCTGCAGCCCTCGCGGATCGCGCGCGCCACGTGACGGCGCACCGCCGCGTCGGCGCCGGGCCCGGCCTCCACCGTGACCACGCGGTGCTTGAGGCCGAGCGGTCCGAACACCGTCTGCGCCGCCGCGTTCATCGCCTCGGTCGTGAAGCGGGCGGAGCCGGCGTTGTGGAGGATGAGGAGGTCGGGCGGCGGCGAGCCGTTTCGATGGGGCTCTCCGGCTCCGCGCTCCGGGCGGCTCCGCGCCGGCGTGGCGCGGCTGCCCCGGGGGCGGACCCGCTCTTCGGGGCGGATCACCACCAACTTGGCGCGCGGGCGGGCCGAGCGAGGGCTCATCGGAGCAGCTCGATCAGCGCGCGCTCGCTCTTTTCGACGCGCCTGGCGTTGCCGTTGGAGAGCTCGGACACGTCCTCGAAGAAGGCTCCGATCACGCGCCCCTGCTCGTACTTTCGGAGAACCGCCGGGAACACGTACGACGAGCGGCAGACGGCGGGCGTGTTCCCGAGCTGTTCGGCCACTTCGCGCAGGGCGGCGGCGATCCGCTTCTTCCGCTCCTGCTTGGTGCGGGCGCGCTCCGATTCCGCCCGGGCCAGGGCGCAGGCGCAGAGGAGCGAACCCGCCCACGTGCGGAAGTCCTTGGCGCTGAACTGCTCGCCCATGACCTCCTTGATGTAGGCGTTGATGTGCCCCGTGTGCACGTCGGTCATGGAGCCGTCCTCGGACCGGAACTTGAAGACTTCGCCGGGATAGCGAAGCAGCTCCCGCACGAGCCGCGCGATCTCGGGATCGACCAGCTCGCGGCGCTGGCGCTTCTTGGATTTCCCCATGAAGTCGAACACGACCCGGTCTCCGTCCACGCTGACGTGCTGGCGCCGGAGCGTCGCGAGCCCGAAACTGCCGTTCTTGTCGGCATAGACCTGGTTGCCCGGGCGGAGGAAGCAGGTGCCCAGGATCTTGAGGATCCCGGCCAGCACCTTCTCGCGCCCCAACCCCCGGCGGCGCAGATCCCGCGCGATGGCGCGGCGCATTCTGGGGAGCGCCGCAATGAAGCGAAGAAGGCGCTGCTGCTTGGCCCGCTCCCGCCGGGCCGTGTGCGTCTCGTGATAGAGGTATTGCCACCGGCCGGCGGCATCCTGCCCTACCGCCTGCACGGCGGACTTCGGCGATGGGGCGACGGCGACCCGGGTCCACGCGGGAGGAATCTTCAGCGCGTCGATACGCGCCAGCTCCGCGCGCGGAACGGGGCCCTTGGCGGTGCGGTAGCGGAATCCTCTTGCCGGCGAGCCGGTCCGGCGTATGCCGGTCGTCTGGAGTCGTTCGATGATGGTCATGCGTTCAGGTCCCTCGACTGCGGCGGAGCCGCGCAACAGATGTGCCATGGGCGCTAGGAAGGGCGCCCCAGCGGCTAAACGCGCGGACGGGCGGCCCTCTACTGTTGTTATTTGTAGAATTGCTCGCCCGTCGCCGCGACGCCGAGCCCGCGGCGCTCGCGCTCGAGCCGCATAAGCCGCGGCGCCGCAGCGCTCGTCATGGCGGATCCCGTGTGCCGCGCCATTGGCACCGTTCTCGCTCGGATGCGAGAACGACCGCTGATCGATCAGCGGTCCCTGACCGGGCCCGTTGACATAGAGAGATGCGCCAAGCGGCCGCTTGTTGGGCGGTGCAGGGTGCTCGTGGAATTCAGACGTGAGAATCGAAGATCACGAAAGTGAACTCTTCGCCTCACCGAGTTGAAATCCAAACGAGCACGTTGCCCGCCCGTTTTTTTGCCTCGCTTTGCTCTCCGGCACGCGAAGCCTCCCCACCGCGAAGACTCCACCCGAGGACCAACGAAAACCTCCGACCGCGGCGTCCGCGACCGGAGGTTTTGAAGCGGGGGCCCTTCCATCTATGGGAATGGGTTGGGTGGGGAACCGCCCGATTCCCGTGGGAAGGCCAATTGGAGGAGGAGGGCCCCCCGCTTGGGCTTCTACGAGGATTTTATTGCGGCCTAGGGGCGCGACACCTCGAGCATGTCGGTCCACTCGCGGACCTGGCGCTCGGCTTCCTCGCGCGCAATGCCATAGTGCTCCTGCAGCTTCCCGACGAGCTTGTCCCGCCGTCCGCTGATGACGTCAACTTCGTCGTTGGTGAGGCGTCCCCACTGCTCACGGACGCGTCCCTTGAATTCCTTCCAGTTGCCTTCGACGGTGTCCCAGTTCATCTCATCCCTCGCTGGAGCGTCGGATCGCTCGAAAGGTGCTTGTCGTGAGCCGGCACGGAACGGCGTGCCTGCTCAGCTCAGCACCCGTGATCGCTGGAATGTCGCTTCAGGTATCTGGAGCCGGGTCGAGATTCCTTCGCTCCGTGAACTCGTCGGATGTTCACCTAGCAGCCTCCGTGCCGATTCCAGATTGGGCGTAAGTTCTTGGAAACAGCGGGGTGAGCGGCCCGAGGCCGCTCCGCTACCCATGTAAGTCCTGGAAAACCCCGCTGTACCGTGTACAAATGGGGTCGCTCAGGCCCGGCCGACCTTCTCGGCGCCCGCGGCTTCCAAAATGTCACGCGCCACCTTCTGCCGATCGTCGTGGGCATAGACGCCCAGCAGGATGCCGCCCTTCTCGATCTCCTTGTCGTAGAACTTGGCCTCGTGCTCCGGAATCCCGAGTCCGATCAAGGCACCCGTCAGTCCGCCCGCCGCGGCGCCCGCTCCCAGCCCAGCCAGGGCGGCGACGACCGGTCCGGCGGCCACGAGGGCGAGTCCCGGAATGACCAGCGATCCGACCGCCGCGAGTCCCGCGGCCACCGCACCGATGACGCCGCCGACCGTGGCTCCGGTCGCCGTTCCCTCGGGTACCTTGGAACCCTTCTTCACGGCGAACTCACGGCCGCGCGTGGACTCCGACATCAGAAGGCTGACGTCCTCCGGCGCGAAGCCGGCGCGGGTCAGCTCATCCACGGCCATTTCGGCCGCGGCTCTGGAATTGAAGATGGCCGTCACGAGCTTCGACATGACTTCCTCCTGTTTGAAGAAAAGGGCGCGTCGGTGACTTCGTTGCCCCGCGCTGCGTCCGCGGCTGCTCTGCTGCGGGGCGGCGGATCGCAGGGTTCGTGCCACGACGCTTCGCTGGACCGGAGGGATCGCCCTCGGCGGCGGGGGGCGTACCGGCTCTTAGCGGGCATGTGTTCTGCTAAACATCGGTCTGCTGCGCCAGCGTGGGGCCATCACGTCACCCATTCCAAGCTCCTCCGAGCGCGGAGGTTCGTCACTCCATGAAGATCGCCCAGGTCGCTCCGCTCCACGAGTCGGTGCCCCCGCGGCTCTACGGCGGAACGGAGCGTGTCGTCTCGTATCTGACCGAAGAGCTCGTTTCCCTGGGACACCAGGTCACCCTGTTCGCAAGCGGCGATTCCGTGACCGCCGCCGAGTTGATCCCCGGATCCGCGACCGCGCTCCGGCTGAACGCCTCTGCCGGCGACCCGATCGCCGCGCACCTGCTGCTGCTCGAGAAGGTGTTTCAGCAGGCGCACCGCTTCGACGTGGTCCATTTCCACTGCGACTACCTGCACTTCCCCCTATCGCGCCGGAGCCGCCTTCCGAACGTCACGACGCTGCACGGCCGCCTGGATCTTCCGGAACTGGCGCCGCTCTACCGCGAGTTCGCGAGCCTCCCGCTCGTCTCCATCTCGAACGCCCAGCGGGCGCCGCTCCCGTGGGCCGGGTGGCGCGCGACGGTCTATCATGGACTGCCGGAGTCCGCGTGGACGCCGCGGCTCGGTCCGGGCGCCTACCTCGCGGTGCTGGGGCGCGTCTCCCCGGAGAAGGGGGTGGACGTCGCGATCGAGATCGCGCGGCGCGCCGGCGTCCCGCTGCGCATCGCCGCGAAGGTGGACCGCTCCGACCGGGACTACTTCGACGCGGTGATCCGCCCGCTCCTGGACGAGCCGGGCGTGGAGTTCCTGGGTGAGATCGGCGAGGCGGACAAGGAGGCGTTCCTGGGCAATGCCATGGCCCTCCTCTTCCCCATCGACTGGCCCGAGCCGTTCGGTCTGGTCATGATCGAAGCGATGGCGTGCGGCACGCCGGTGATCGCCTACCCGCGGGGCTCGGTCCCCGAGGTGCTCGACGACGGAGCGACGGGATTCGTGGTGTCGGGCGTCGAGGAGGCCGTGGCGGCCGTGGAGCGGCTGGGCGCGATCGACCGCTCGCGCGTGCGGCGCGTCTTCGAGCGCCGCTTCTCGGCGCGCCGCATGGCGCGCGACTACCTCGACGTCTACGCCGGCATCGCGCAGCCGGAGCACCCGAGAGCGTATGCCGACCGAAGCTGACGACCTGATCCAGATCCAGGATCAGTTCTACATCCTGGCAAGCTCGACGCGGATCGACGATCGCACGCACGTCCTGAAGCATGGGGACTCGATGGCCGTGCTCGACCGCTTCGGCGACGTGGCGCCGGTGGGCTTCGGCGAGCTGGGCCTCTACCACGACGGCACCCGATTCCTCTCCCGGCTGGGGCTCACGATCGGCTGGCACCGGCCGCTCCTGCTCTCGTCGACGGTCACGCGGGACAATACGCGCGTCGTCGTGGACCTCACGAACCCCGATCTGCCGATCGGCGAGGGCGTGGTCATTCCGCGCGGCACCCTTCACGTGTCGCGGGAGATGCTCCTCTGGGACGGCGTCTGCTACGAGCGGATCCGCGTCACCAACCACGGCCTGGCCACGGTGACGGTGCCAATGGGACTCACCTTCGACGCCGACTTCGCCGACATCTTCGAGGTCCGCGGCACCAAGCGCCTCCAGCGGGGACGGCGCCTGCCTCCCGAGAACGAGTCGGCCGGCGTTCTCCGCTTCGACTACGAAGGGCGGGACCACGTGCGGCGCACCACGCGGATCGTCTGCTCCACGCCGGCCGACACGGCTTCCGGAGGCGAGCTGCGCTTCGACCTTTCCCTGGAGGAGCATGCGTTCTGGGAGCTCCTCACCACGTTCGCTTTCGAGACCGGGCGGGCGCGCCCGGAGCCGGTGCCCTACGACGAGGCGCTCCGGGGCCTGGCGCAGTCGATGGAGCAGGGCTGCCGCGGCGATTGCGGCATCCGCTCCTCCAACGCCTTCTTCAACGACTGGCTCCGCCGCTCCCTGGCCGACATCCACATGATGACCACCGACACGCCGACCGGCCCCTACCCCTACGCCGGCGTCCCCTGGTTCAGCACCCCGTTCGGCCGTGACGGGATCATCACCGCGCTGGAGACGCTCTGGGTCAATCCCTGGATCGCCCGCGGCGTGCTCGCCTATCTCGCGGCCACGCAGGCGGACGCGGTGAACGACGAGCGCGATGCCCAGCCGGGAAAGATCCTGCACGAGGCGCGGGGCGGCGAGATGGCGGCCCTGGGCGAGGTGCCCTTCGGCCGCTACTACGGCAGCGTGGACGCCACGCCCCTGTTCGTGATGCTGGCCGGCGCCTATTACGAGCGGACGGGAGACCGTGAGCTGGCCGCGGCGCTCTGGCCTCACGTCGAGCGCGCGCTCGCGTGGATCGAGGGGGACGGAGATCCGGACCGGGACGGCTTCGTCGAGTACGCGCGCCAGTCGTCCACGGGGCTGGTGCAGCAGGGGTGGAAGGATTCCTTCGACTCGGTCTTCCACGCGGACGGGTCGCTCGCCGATCCGCCCATCGCGCTCTGCGAGGTGCAGGGCTACGTGTTCGCGGCCTACCACGCGGCGGCCGCGCTGGCCGGCGTCCTCGGCGACGAGAACGAGTCGGCGCGGCTGGCCATGCGCGCCGAGGCGCTGCGTGCCCGCTTCGAAGAGGCGTTCTGGTGCGAGGAGATCGCATCCTACGCCCTGGCCCTCGACGGGGCCAAGAAGCCCTGCCGGGTGCGAACGTCGAATCCGGGCCACTGTCTCTACACCGGGATCGCCTCGAAGGAGCGCGCCGCGCGGATGGCCGACACCCTGTTGAGCGAGGATTTTTTCACGGGATGGGGACTGCGCACCGTCTCGTCGCGCGAAGCGCGGTACAACCCGATGTCCTATCACGACGGATCGGTCTGGCCGCACGACAACGCGATCGTGGCGGCCGGCCTCTCGCGGTACGGGTTCCGCCACGCCGCGTCCCGGCTGCTCGGGGGGCTCTTCGACGCGACGCTCCACTTCGACCTGCACCGCACCCCGGAGCTCTTCTGCGGCTTCGCCCGCCGGTCGGGCGCGGGGCCCATTCTCTACCCCGTCGCCTGCGCCCCCCAATCGTGGGCTGCCGGCGCGCCCTTCCTCTTCCTGCAGGCCTGCCTCGGCCTCACCATCGACGCTCCGCGCCGGACCATCACGCTGCACCGCCCCGTCCTGCCCGAGAGCGTGGAGCAGATCTCCCTGGGAGAGCTCGCCGTCGGCGACGCCCAGGTCGAGCTCTCCTTCCAGTCCCACGAGCACGGCGTGGACGTGAACGTCCTCCGCAAGCGGGGGGAAGTCGAGGTCATCGTCATCAAGTAGCCCGCTACTGCACCGCCGCCGCGTAGTTGTTCAGCCGGTTGTACATGGTCTTGAGGCTGATCCCCAGCACTTCCGCGGCCTTCCGCTTGTCCCCGCCGTACTGCTCCAGCGTGGCCAGGATGAAGTAGCGCTCGATGTCCGAGAGCGACATCCCCACCTTGATCGCCTCGGGGGCGGCCCCGTCGCCGGCCGCGGTAGCGGCCGCGGCCGCGTTGACCGGCAGCGCGTCCATCTCGATCACCTCGTCCGACATGATGTACTCGCGGCGGATCAGGTTCTTCAGCTCGCGCACGTTCCCCGGCCAGGCGTACGACGCCATGCGCCGCCGCGCGTTCGGACTGAAGCGCTTCGTGAATCCCTCCTCGCGGTTGATCTGCGCCAGGAAGTGTTCGGCCAGGAGCTCGATGTCGCCGTTGCGCTCCTTGAGGGGCGGAAGCTGGATCGGAAAGACGTTCAGACGGTAGAGGAGATCCTCCCGGAACTTCCCCTCCCGCACCGCGGCCTCGGGCGACCGGTTGCTGGCCGCGATCACCCGGACGTCCACCTCGATCAGGCTGTCGCCGCCCACCCTCATGATCGTCCCGGTCTCGAGCACCCGGAGCAGCTTCACCTGCAGGTCGAGCGGCATCTCGGTGATCTCGTCGAGAAAGAGCGTCCCCCCCGAGGCGCGCTCGAAATAGCCGCGGTGCATCTGGGCGGCGCCCGTGAAGCTGCCGCGCTCGTGTCCGAACAGCTCGCTTTCCATCAGATTCGGGGGCACGGCGCCGCAGTTGAGCGGCAGAAACGGCTGCTTCTTGCGGCGGCCGACCTCGTGGATGGTGGCAGCCACTTCTTCCTTACCGGTGCCGCTGAGACCCACGAGGAGCACGGTCGCGTCGGTCGGGGAGACGCGCACGATCAGGTCGTAGACCTTCTGCATCGCCGTGGAGTTCCCGATCAGCCGGCCGAACCGCCCCAGCTGGCGCAGCTCGTCGCGGAGGGTCCCGATCTCCTCCTTCAGCGCGAGCGTGCGCGAGACGTTCTGGAGAACCGTTTTCAGGCGCCGGAAATCGACCGGCTTGGTCAGGTAGTCGAGCACGCCGGTCCGAAGGGCGGCGACCGCGGAGTCCACGGTCGCGTTTCCCGTGATCAGGATCACTTCGGTGCGATGGGTGGGATCGAGCTCGGCGAACAGGTCGAGCCCGCTTCCGTCCGGCAGCATCAGGTCCACCAGAACGACGTCCGGAGGCGTCTGGCTCAGACGGCTCCGCGCGTCGGCCAGCGTTCCCGCCGTGACGGTGGCGAAACCTTCGCTCTCAACCAGCTCCGCGAGCGCGGAGAGACTGTTCGGTTCGTCATCGACGACCAGGGCAACAGGCATAAACGACGGATCTCCTATGAAATCAGGGGTACGAGGGGCACGGTAATGCCGAGCGTGGAGGAGCCGTCCGCTCCGGGTGCATCGTCGATCCTGGCGCCGAGCCCTTCCAGGATTTCGCGCGCGGCCGCCGCGCTCTCCGGCACGGCGGGCTCCCGCGTCAGGACTGCCGGCGGTACCGCCGCCAGCGTCAGCGTCGCCAGGCGGCGGTCCGCCTGCAGCGACAGCGTCAGATCGGCCCCCGGGGGGGCCGACTCCACGGCGTTCAAGATCAGCGCCGTGAGCGCGTGCGCCATCGCGTCGCGATCTCCCGCGACCGCCATCGGCACGTCGGCCAGGGTCGCCTTCAGCCGCAGCCTCCGGTGACGAGCGTAGGAATCGAACACGATCGCCAGCTCCTCGCAGAGCGCGCGCCAATCGAAGCGTGTGGTCGGATGAGCCGAGAGCTTCATCTGTCCGACCACCGCCGTCAGCATCCGGTCGAGCGGCGGAATCTCGTTGGCGACGAGCGCCGCGTAACGGCGGATGCGGGCCAGGCTCTCGCCATCCACCTCGTCCTTGCCGGCGGCGCGCTGGAGCAGCTCGAGATTCAGCGTCATCGTATTCAGGAATCCATGCAGGTCGTGCGCCAGCACCGGGTACATGCGCCCCAGGTTCCGGAGGTGACGGGCGAGCAGTGCGTCCCGCTCCGGGGACCCCGCATCGGGCGTCGAAGTTTCGGCCCGGGGATCGGCGCTTTCCTGATCGTGAACGTGCAGGACTGGTTCCTCCTTCGGCGCGGCGTCCGTCCTCCCGGGTCAGGGTGGACGGATCGGTTCGGCGGGCCCGGTTGCGGGCGCACCCGGAGCCGTCCGCCGAACGCGGAGCTGCCCCTAAGTTTGGGGGTCCGCCGGGGCCGATTCAAGCAAGGGTTTGATCCCCTTCCCCTGGTGGCCTTGTCCTTGCACGACCCCCTCGTATGCGGAACCGCGCCGAAGGGAAGTCGTATCGTGCGCGTGCCGCGTCGGGATTTCGCGAGCCGCCGGTCCGGGACACGGCAGGAGCCGCGCCGGACCGCTACGGTAATTGTAACAACGCCGCCGCGCTCGCGACAGTGAATCCCGTACCGCCACGTACCACCCGATGGGAGGCAGCCATGTACGAACTGCAGCAGTCGAACGTCGATGCCGCGCCGGCCGGAAAGCGCGGGATGTCGTTTGCCGTCGGCGCGATCGTGGGCGCCGGCATCGCACTCCTTCTCGCCCCCACGCCCGGCAAGGACGTGCGGCGCCGACTGGGCACCACCGCCCGCAAGGTCGGGACGGGAGCGAAGGACATCATCGGCAAGGCTCGCGGGACCATGGAGGGCGTGCGCGAGGATGCGCGCGTGGCCGTGGATCGCGGGCGCGAGTCGTTCAACCAGGCCCGCCAGCCGGTGAACCGGCCGGGCTTCCAGACCCACGCCGGCTGACCCTCGCGGAGCCGGCCGCGCAAGGAGCGCGTCATGCAAGTCGATTCGTTGGAGAAACTCTATGTCGACCAGCTTCGGGACATCTACGACGCCGAGAACCAGCTCGTGCGCGCCCTCCCGAAGATGGCCAAGGCCGCGACGTCCCCCGAGCTTCGAACGGCGTTCGAAGACCATCTCGAGAAGACGCGCGGTCACGTGCGCCGGCTCGACGAGATCTTCCGCAGCCTGGGACACCCCTCGAAGGGAAAGTCGTGCAAGGCCATGATCGGCCTGATCGAAGAGGGTGAGGAGATCGTGAAGGGCGACTCCGAACCGAGCGTCAGGGATGCCGGCCTGATCGCGGCGGCCCAGAAGGTGGAGCACTACGAGATCGCTTCCTACGGGACGCTCCGCACCTTCGCCGAATTCCGCGGCGACCGCCAGGCGGCGCAGTCCCTCCAGGAGACCCTCGACGAGGAGTACGAGGCCGACAAGACCCTGACTCAGGTCGCGGAGTCCCAGATCAACGTTCAGGCCGCGGAGCGTGGCCCGGAGCGCCGGTAGTCCGGCGCACCGAGAAAGGAGCAGGGTCATGATGCAGCAGGGAGAGAAGTATCAGTGCACGAACGAGGACTGCGGTTGCCAGATCAGCGTGACGAAGGCGTCGCAGATCGAAGAGTCCGAGGCCCAGAACCCGACGTGCTGCTGCGGCGAGGAGATGGAGCTGATGGAAACGGGCGCCCGCAGCGGTACGCAGAGCTCGCGTTCCCGTTCGGAATCGCGCTAGCGGCGCGAGTCCCCCCTTTCGCCACCACGGGCGGCCGGCGCATCCGCGCTGGCCGCCCGAAGCATGTCCGGCGGTGACGCCCCCGGACCCCTGCCGGGGCATCGCCAGGCAAAGCAACGGGGCTGCGCGCCGCTTCGCGCGCAGCCCCGGGATCCAAGCCGTGGATCAGACCGGGCGCCGTCCCTGGATAATCCGGATCAAGAACGTGATGACGGCGATCAACAGCAACAGGTGGATCAGTCCACCCATCGTGTAGTTCGACACCATCCCGATGAGCCACAGCACGAACAGGATGATCGTGATGGTCCAAAGCATTTGGAACCTCCTTAGCGTCCAGGCCACGAGGCCCGCTTGGACCGCGCCCCGACCGGACGCGAGGGACGGAGCAGAAGCGGCGCCTGCTTCTCCCTCACCGCAGCATCCGTGCCAGCCCCGCGGAAGGTCCAATTCGATGGGAGAGTGGATGCCGAGCCGCCGCAAGGGCCGCTGTGGCAGTCTTCTACGTGTAACGGTTGCCGGGCCGTTGTAGCGCTTTCAACCCGCGCTCGCGGCCTCGCGAAGGACCGTTCGCGTGATGGTCTGCCGCACGCGGCCGATCCCATCCCAGGCGTCAGCGCGGGACCCGCGGCGGCGTTCGAGCAGGCGCGGGATGGAGAAGGAGTCGGGGCGGAGGGACGTCGTGAGCTCGTCCCACGCGAGCGGCATCGAGACGGGCGCGCCGGGCCGCGCGCGGGGGGAGTAGGGCGCGACCCAGGTCGCGCCGCGCCGGTTCCGCAGGGTGTCGATGAAGATGCGCCCGCCGCGGCGGGCCTTCGCGAGATGGGTCGTGAACCGGTCCGGCGCCTCGCGCGTCAGGGACGAGGCGAGCGCGGCCGAGAACTCCTTCACGTCGTCCCAGGTCGGACCCGGCCGCGTCGGAACCACGACGTGGAGTCCCTTCCCTCCCGACGTCTTGACGAAGCACTCCAGGCCGAGGGCCTCGATCCGTTCGCGCACGCGCCGCGCGCCGAGGACCACGTCCTTCCACGGCGATTCGGCAGCGGGGTCGAAGTCGAAGACCACGCGGTCGGGACGCTCCAGCGATTCGGCGAGCGCTCCCCAGACGTGGATCTCCAGGGCGCCCACCTGCGCCAGCGACAGGAGGCCCGCCTCATCGCGCAGGACGAGATGCTGCTCCGTCTTCAGGCGCTCGCGCACGCGCACGCTGTCCATCCCCGACAGCCCCTGCCCCGGATGCTTCTGGATGAAGCAGGCCGCGTCGATCCCCTCGGGACAGCGGCGCAGCATCAGGGGGCGCCCCGCGGCGTGCGCGAGAAGGTGCGGGGCCACCGCGCGGTAGTAGCGCGCGAGATCGAGCTTCGTGATTCCCTCGTCGGCGTAGAGCACCCGGTCGGGGCTCGTGATCGCGAGCGCCGCGTCCGCGTCGACCGGGTCCCGCAGGGGTCGCTTCCTCGGTCGCGGCGGCGGGTCCGCGACGGGCGGCCGGCGGCCCGGCTCCTTCACGGGAGGCGGAATCCGCGGCGGCGTGTCGGGGGGGCGGCGCCTCTCGGGCGTCGGCCGCCGCTTCGCCTTGGCCGGCGCCGCGGAGCTTCGGGCCCCGGCGCGGCGGGGTTTCGCGGGCGCAGACCCGTTCCGGGGCGCCTCGCGCACGACTTCGTCCGCGGGCTTGTCTTCGCGCAGTCCCTGGAACGAGGGATGGCGCAGCCGCCCGTCGTTCGTCCAGGAGCCGAACGACACCTCGGCCACCAGCCGGGGGCGCACCCAGTGCACCCCCCGCTTCTGCGGCGGACGGTCGGCGAACGGAGCCTTGTCGATCTCCAGGGGGCGGAGCTTCCGAAGGAGCTCGTCCAGCGTCTCGCGCGTGAATCCCGTGCCGACGCGCCCGCGATAGCGAAGCCCATCGCCGTTTTCGTTCGTGCCCAGGAGGAGCGACCCGATTCCCTCGCGAGCGCCCTGCGGCTCCGTGTAGCCGCCGATCACGAACTCCTGCCGCGAGGAGCACTTGGTCTTGAGCCAGGAGCCGGTGCGCCCCGGCGTGTAGACCGATCCCTTGCGCTTGGAGACGATCCCTTCGAGACCGCTCCGGCAAGCCTGGCGATGGAAGCGGACGCCCTGCCCCTCGAGATGATCGCTGTAGCGCAGGACCGGGCTGGCGTCGGCCCCCTCGACGAGCGCGGCCAGCGCCTCCTTGCGCTGCTCCAGGGGAGCCTGGGTCAGGTCCCATCCGTCCTGGTACAGGAGGTCGAACACGAAGTAGGCGAGCGCCTCGTCGTTCCCCGAGCGAAGCTGGTTCTGGAGCGCCTGGAAGCTGGTCGTGCCGTCCTCGAGCACCATCGCGATCTCGCCGTCCAGGATCGCCTGCTTCACCGGCATGCGCCGGAGCGCGTCGGCCACGACCGCGAACCGGTCGGTCCAGTCGAGCCCGCCGCGGGTGATCAGGCGCGCCCGCCCGCGTTCGATCCGCGCGAGCACGCGGTAGCCATCGTACTTGATCTCGTGCAGCCAGTCGTCTCCCTCGGGCGCTTCGGGAACCAGGGTGGCCAGCTGGGGCCGCGCGTCGCGCGGCATCGCGGCCGCCCGCGCGCGAAGGAGCTTCGAGGGGTCGGGTCCGGAGGGGCGCCGCGCCCGCGTGGCCGCGCGCGCGCCGGCGGAGGGGCCGGGCTTCTTCGCGGCGGAATTGCGGCGCGCGACGGACGTCGCCGCGGTGGTCGTGCCGCCGCGGTTGGAGTTCCACACCTTGGCGCGCCTCGCGCCGGCGATCTCCTCGATGCTCTTCCCCGACGTCACGCTCTCCGGCCGCTCCTGGACCACGCTCTTCGAGCCGCCGGAACGCGCGAATTCATCCTGCGTCTTCATCAGGAGCCAGTTCTTTCCTTCCCGGCCTCCCATGCGCACGAGGGAGAAGGCGCCTCGAAGCTTCTTCCCGTGGAGGGTGAAGGCGAGGTGCCCTTTCCGGAGCCCGGCCTCGGCGTCGCCTCGCGGTTCCCAGGTGCCGCGGTCCCAGAGGAGCACCGTGCCGCCGCCGTATTGGCCTTTCGGGATCGTCCCCTCGAAGCCGCCGTACTCGATGGGGTGGTCCTCGACCATGACCGCGAGCCGCTTGTCGGCGGGGTCGAGGCTGGGCCCCTTGGGCACGGCCCAGCTCTTCAGCACGCCGGCCAGCTCGAGGCGGAAATCATAGTGCAGGTGCGACGCCGCGTGTTTCTGGATCACGAAGGCAAGCTTCGCTCCGCCGTGGACGACCCGTCCTCGGGGCTCGGGCGTGCGCCGGAAGTCGCGCTTCTTGCGATAGAGGCCGAGCGGCACGGCTCAGGCGCTCCGGCGCTCGCGGCGCGCCCGGGCTCCGCGCGAGGCGGCGTTCGTGCCGGTGCGGGCCCGCGCGCGCGACGGGCGAGCCGGGCCGCGAGACGATGCCCCGCGCTTCGCCGAGCGCCGCGCCGTCTTGGGTGCGGGCTCCTCCTCCGTCGCGCTCGAGGCCGCCCGGGCCTTCGCGGGGCCGGCCTTTCCGCCGTGCCGGCGCTCCAGGCTCTGCTTCAGGAGCGGCATCAGGTCGACGACTTCCTTCGCGCGGGCCGGGGCCTCGGCGCCCTTCTCGGGCTCCACGATGGTGTGGGTCTGGCGCGACTTGATCTTCTTCTTCACCAGGGCCATCACGTCGTCGCGGTACTCGTCCTTGAACGCTTCCGGTCGCCACGCGGCCGTCATGCCGTCGATGAGCTGCTCGGCCATGCGCACCTCGCGCGGAGAGGCGCCCGCCGATTTGGCGGGGACGTCGAGGTCGGCGGCGGGGCGGATCTCGTGCGCGTAGCGGAGCAGGTTCAGCACGAGTGCCTGGCCGCGGACGAGGAGCGCGGCCACGTGCTGCCGCGTGCGCAGCACCACCTTCGCGATGCCGATCTTGCCGCTCTTCTGGAGCGCCTCGCGCAGGAGCCCGTAGCTCTTGCTCCCCTTCTTCTGCGGCTCGACGTAGTAGGGCGTGTCGAAGTACAGGGGATCGATCTCCGAGCCGTCCACGAACTCGACGATCTCGACGGTCTGCGTCGCCTTGGCGTTCGCCGCGCGCAGCTCCTCGTCGCTCAGCACGACGTACTCGTCCGGTTCGTACTCGTAGCCGCGCACGATCTCGTCCCACGGGACCTCGCGGCCCGTGTTCTTGTCGTAGCGCTTGTAGCCGACCGGAGCGAAATCCTTTCGGTTCAGGAGCGTGAAGCTCATCTCGTCGCTCTTGAGCGCCGGCCGGAGGGTCACCGGGATCTCGACCAGGCCGAAGCTGATGCTGCCTTTCCAGAATGCGCGCGCCATGGGTATCTCCTCGTTCCGGGCACCTGCCCCGGCCGCTGCCGGGTGCAGAACCCGCGCCAACCGAGCTTGTCTACGGAGCAGGGCCGGAACGCGTGGAGCTACGCGGCGCCGAGAGACGTCGCTTACAAGGAATGCGTCGTTGTTGCACGGGCGCGCGCGCCCGGGGCGCGGGTAGCGGACCCGCCCCAATCCCCCCAACTCCGCGCCTGCCGGGAGTTCCACCCCATCCCAACGCTCGGCGCGCGTTCGAAACATCCGGATGGCATGGGAAATGTTAGCGATCGAAGGGACCGGCTCGAAATGTCGCAATGGGGCCGACCTAGGGACCTCCACGGAGCGCCGCGATGCTCGCACGAAGGCAGCACCCCCGCCTGATGCGCTACTCCTTCGCCGCGCTGACCGTTTGCGTGCTCGCCTGGTTCGAGATCGCCACGTGGCCCCTGTTCCGGGCTTCTCCGTTCCTGCCGCTCGCCGTGGGCGTCGTCGTCGCGGCCACGCTCGCCGGCCCCGGCCCCGGATTCTTCGCCACCGGGCTGGGCCTGATCGCGAGCCAGCTCCTGCCCCGCTCCGGCGCCACCGGCGCCCTGGCCTATGCCCCGCTCGTCGCCTTCGTTGGACTCGGGGCCGCGGCCAGCCTTCTCAGCCTCACCGGCCACGTGAGCCGGACGCGCATGCGGAAGATCCTGGAGGGCGTCTCCGACGGATGCGCCTTCCTCGGCACCGACTGGCGGTATCGCTTCGTGAATCGCGCGGCCGGCCAGCTGGCCGGGCGCCCGCCGGAGGAGCTGGTGGGACGCGGCGTCTCCGAAGTGTTCCCGCACGTCGCCGACCTGCCGGCGCTGCGCGAGCTGCGCCGCGCGATGGACGAGGGGATCCCCGGGCGCCTCGAGACCTGGTATCCGCCCCACGGACGCTGGTACGAGACGAACCTGTATCCGGCCGAAGAGGGGGTCATGATCATCGTGCGCGACGTGACCGACCGGCGCGGCGCCGAAGAGGCGCTGCGGGAGAGCGAGCGGCGCCTGCGGGCGATCTTCGAGCAGTCGATCGCGGGCATCGCCCAGACCGACCTCGAGGGCCGCTTCCTCCAGGTGAACGAGCGCTACTGCGAGATCGTCGGCCAGAGCCGGGCCCAGCTGTCGGGCCGCTCGCTCTCCGACGTGATCCATCCCGACGACCGAAGCCGCCACGCCGCCCTCTTCGGCGAGCTTCTCGGCGCGTGCCGCGACTTCGTCGCCGAGGAGCGCTACGTGCGCCCGAACGGCGCCGTGGTCTGGGTCCGGAAGCAGGTCTCCGCCGTGCGCGACGCCGAGGGCGCGCCGCGGTTCTGCTTCGCCATCGTCGAGGAGATCACCGAGCGCAAGCACGCCGAGTCCGAGAAGGACGATGCGCTCCAGCGGGAGCGCGTCGCGCGGGCCGAGGCCGAGAGCGCGAACCGCTCGAAGGACGATTTCCTCGCGGTCGTCTCGCACGAGCTGCGCACGCCGCTCACCGCTATCGTGGGCTGGCTCCGACTCCTGCGCATCGGCGCCGTGGACGCTTCCTCCTCGTCGAGGGCCCTGGAGACGGTGGAGCGCAACGCCGGGATCCTGGTGCGGCTGGTGGAGGATCTGCTCGACGCCTCGCGCATCGCCTCGGGCAAGCTGAAGCTGGAGGTCCGCCCGACGACCGTCTCCGATGCCGTCCGGGCGTCCCTGGAGGTGGTGCGGCCGGCCGCCGAGGCCAAGCGGATTCGGATCGTAGCGCGGCTGTCGCCGGGCGCGGACCTGGTGCTCGGCGATCCGGCCAGGCTCCAGCAGGTCGTCTGGAATCTGCTCTCGAACGCGGTCAAGTTCACCCCCGAAGACGGCCGGGTGGAGGTCGCCTCCGGACCCTCGAACGGCTCCATCGCGATTTCGGTATCCGATTCCGGCCCTGGGATCGCGCCCGAGATGCTGCCGCGGATCTTCGAGCGCTTCCGGCAAGCCGAGAGCGTGCAGAATCGACGGCACTCCGGCCTGGGGCTGGGGCTCGCGATCGTCCGGAACGTGGTCGAGATGCACGGCGGCACGGTGAAGGCGGAGAGCGCCGGTCCGGGGAGCGGAGCCCGGTTCACGGTATTCCTGCCGCCCTATCGCGGCGCGAAGACCGCCGCGGACGGCGTTCCAGGCGTTCCTGCCCGAAACGGCGCGCCCAAGCGCCCCGACGCCACCCGCTCCGTGCGCGTCCCCGCGCCCCCGCCGGATCGAGACGCTCCATCGCTCGCGGGCACGCGCATCCTCCTGGTCGAGGACGAAGAGGACACGCGCGCGGTCGTGACGCGCATCCTGGCCTGGCGCGGCGCCGAGGTGCGCGCGTGCGTCTCGGCGCGCGAGGCGCGCGCCGCGTTCGAAGCGGCGCCGCCCGACGTCATCGTCTCCGACATCGGGATGCCCGAGGAGTCGGGCTATTCGCTGATCGAAGGGATCCGCCGGGCCGAGCGGGGGCGCGGCCTCCACACGCCGGCGATCGCGCTCACGGCGTACGCCCAGGAGACGCATCGGCTGCGCGCGCTGGCTTCGGGCTTCGACGCGCACGTGTCGAAGCCGGTGGACCCGGCCGAGCTGGTGCGGACGGTGGCGCTGGTGCAGGGCGGAGCGGCGGCGCGGGGCTGATTCGTCGCGCGCGGCGCCCATCGCCGCGCGAGTTGTGTCTACTCTTCCGTCTCCACCCCTTCCACGGGCGGCGCGATCGGCTCCGGCGCGATGACCGGATCCATGGCGGCGGCGCCGTCGGTCGGCCCGGGCAGGTTCGGCACCGCGGCCGGGGTCTCGGCCGAAGACGGCTTGCCCGCCGCGGCCGCCGCGAGCGACGAGCCCGGAGACGACGCGGGGCCGACCGCTTCCGCTTCCGCGGGTTGATCCGTCGGGCGCGCGGCCTCGACCTGCGCCTCCGTCCTCTCGATTCCCTCTCCCTCGACCCGCGCCTCTTCGGGCGGTGCCGTGGCCGCGAGCTCACGCAGCCGCTTGGCCAGCACGCGCACCAGCTCTTGAAGAATGGCGAGATCGCCGGACGCGACGTCGTAGAACTCCTCGCGCGTGAGCGAGAGCGCAAGCCCGTCCTCGACGCACTCGGCGCGCTGGCCGCGCTCGGAGTCGTCGATCAAGGACCAGGTCCCGAAGGCCTCGCCGGGCCCCACCTCCGAGGTGGCGCGCCCGTCCGTGGAGATCCGCACGCGTCCCTCGACGACGATGTAGAGGGCGTCCGCGGGGTCGGTCTCCAGGTAGATGGTGTCCCCGGCGTAGATCGGCACCTCGCGCGAGACGTTGGCCAGGCCCAGGAGATGCCGGGGTCCCACGCCGCGCAGGAGATCCGCGCCCTTCAAGATCAGCACGCGTTCGACGGGGGTCAGCACGGGGCCGCTCCTCCCGCGAGGCGCGCCGCCGCTCCCGCGGGGGGGAAATCCGGGAAGCGCGCGGCCAGCTCCGCGTCCACCATGGCGCTGGATTCGCCCCCCGCGAACCAGGTCCGGTCGGCTTCGATGACCACCCACGACGCGCGGACGGCGCACGCGCGCATCCACGCGTCGCCCGTTTCCCACGCCGCCCGGATCCAGTCGGCGAGACGGGTCGGAGTGTCGTCGCCCCGCGTGCGCTCGCGGACCATGCGCGATTCGAAGATCTCGCGCAGCGGCCGGAACACGGGGCGCGGCAGCACGTGCACCAGGAATTCCAGCGCCGGAGCCACCTGCTCGTAGTCCCGCGACTTGAGCCGCTCGAAGGCCCCCGACACGGGCTGCGGGTCGTACCAGCAGGCCAGAGCGCGCATCGCGCGCTCCAGCGCCCCTTCCCCGTATTCGACCCAGCTCTCGGCGAGAAGCCGGATCTCCGGGTCCACGGCGTTCTCCAGCTCGACCGCCGGCTCGATCGACGAGCGATAGCTTCGCAGCTCGCGGAGGAAGAGCCGGTGCACGAGCGCGCGAGGCAGGACGGGGCGGCCGGTGTTCACGCGCACGCGGCTCAGGCTGCGCAGGCCGAGCGTGCGCTCGTTGGGATCGCTGCTCCGCGTCAGGCCCAGCAGCGCGTTCACGGCGCGCGGGCTGCCCAGCTCCGCGAGGGCGCGCACCGCGATGGCCCGGGCGCGCGCGCTGTGTTCGCCGCTCAGGAAGCGGATCAGGCTCGGCACCGCAGGGTCGCCGATCGCGGCGACCGCGGCGCGGGCCTCGCCGCCTACTTCAGGCACGAAGAGGAGCGGGAGGATCGAGTCGAGGAGCGTCGCCGTGGGACGGCGCGCGGCGGCGAGGAGCGCCGCCCGCTTCACTTCCACGTCGGGGTCGGCCAGCAGCGTCTGGAGACGCGAGCGGGCGGCGCTGCCGGGGGTGGCCCCCACGGCGTGCGCGGCAAGGATGAGGCTCTCCGTGTCCCCTTTCTCGATCCGGCGGTCGATCCACTCGAGCGTGAGCGCCCCCGGGGCCGCGTAGGGCCGCTCGAACAACACCTCGACGATACGCCGGCAAAGGGCGGGGTCCTTTCCCTCCAGACGCTCGCGCGCGTACGCGACGGGGTTCCGGCTCATGGCGAGACCGTACCGGAGCGCCGCGCCGGCCACCGCTTCGTCCCGGTCGCGCTCCATCGGCTGGATCACGGAAGCGGCCGACCGCAGGCGCAGCGCTTCGGCCGCGCGAATCGCCGCCGCGCGGACCGCCGCGGAGGGGTGGGCGAGGGCCGCGCGCACACCGGCGGCGACGGCGCGCCCTCGCGCCCCCTCGGCCAGGCGAAGCGCGGTGATCATCTGCGGCTCCTTCCCGGAGCGGATCGCCATGAGCAGCGCCTGCTCGGCGGCCGGAGTCTGCAGCGACTCCGGCGACAGCTCCGGCTCGACCCAGCGCCGGCTCAGCGCCTCCTGGAACGCGCGCCCATACTGGCGGTTCAGGAAGAAGAGGGACACGATCCAGACGCCCGCCACGGCCAGGGTGGTTCCGATGAGAACGGGAATCGCGATGCCGATCGCCCGAAGGACCACGATCAGGAGGACCCCCACGACGGCATCCGACCAGCGCTCCACCAGGGTGTCCACCGTGGGCTTGATGCGCCGCCGCTCGGGTGGGCGCACGGCCATGTAGTAGATCTCCGACGCGGACTTGCCGAAGGTCTGGAGCACGACCCCCTGGACCCAGCGCATGGCGATGATCGCCAGCCACCCGCCCGTGGCCGCGACCCAGCCACCGAAGACCATCACCAGAGCGGGCTGGAGCAGACTCGCGTTGGTCAGTCCCAGCCGGTGGAAGGCCCACCCGACCACGACGAACTGGACGACCAGCGCGAGCGCGTTCACGGCCACCTGAAACCGCCCCAGGAACTGCGTGAGGTCGTGCGGATCGGGATAGACCCGCTGAATGAAGAACTTGAACTGGAAGTCGATCAGCGTCCCCACGATCACCGCGAGCGCCAGGGTCAGCGCCAGGAGCCGGATGTAGCCGGACCGTCGGAGGATCTCCCAGCGCGAGAGCGGCGAAGCGAACTCCATCGGGCTCGCGCGGCGCGCCCGGTGCTTCTGCAGCACCAGCGTGAGAACGTGGGAGACGAGGAACAGTCCCGCCACGATCCACATGAGCCCGACGCGCTTGAGCAGCGGCGTCATCCACCCCGCGATGCCGCCCCCCGCGAGCCCGCCGATCAGGCCGCAGCCGCTCAGGATCGGAAAGAGCCTCCGCGCGCGGTGCGAGTCCCAGACGTCCAGCGCCAGGAGCCAGAAGTGCGGGATGAGGAGCATCGCCTGGCTTCCGGTCCAGAGGTAGAACAGCGCCGTCGTCCACGTGCGGGCCAGGGGGTACAGGGCCGCCGCGGAGAACCCGATCACGACCGCGAGCACCTGGTTGAACCGGGTCAGGTCGAGCCGGGCGTAGCGGCGGGTGAGCCGGCCCTCGAACCAGACGAACGCCGCTGACGCGAGCGCCACGCCGACGTAGGCGTAGGGAAGCGCGAGCGCGCCGAAGTTGGCGAGGAAGAGCGCGTCGCGCACCACCTTGGCCAGCGTGTAGGCGCAGAGGAGCGCCGCGACCAGGAGGCCCATGAGGTAGAACGTCCGCTGCTCTTCCGGCTCGAGTCCGAGACGGCGAGTCAGGGCCATCGAGAGACGGGATGCGATGGAAGCCTCCTCTTCGCGCGTGGGAACCCACCGGTCCCTCGGCCGCGGGCGCGCCGGGGCGGTGAGGCCCGGGAAACTCCAGCACAGGTCGGGCCAATGGCCCTGCCGCCCCGCCCCAGCCCTTGTAAGATACGAGCGGCACCCGCTTCCGGCAGGGAAAAACTGACAATCCAACGACAACCCTATTTTCCTTTGAGACTCTAACTGCTAGCGTCCCGGCGGACAGCCCCGTCGGCACGTGCCTTGATAAGGGGCACGGCTCGCACCGAGCCAGATCGGTTCCTCTCCGCACCCGGAGGCCCTGTGCCGACCAGAACGAATCAGCGCTCCCGTATCCTTCCCGTGTCCGTCGCCGTCCTCGCGGCCGTCCTCACCTTCGGCGCCTCTTCGTCGCGCGCCGACGAGCGGTTCGGCGATTCCACGTGGGTCGCTCCGGTCCCTCAGGCCACCGGCACGCCGGAGGACCCCGGTCCGCGCGTCGCCGAGCCCGATCACGAGCGAACCTGGGAAACCGTGCTCCGCACGCCGTTCCGCGTGGCCTTCTTCCCGTTCCGCCTGATGGCCTGGGGACTGGAGGGCGCGGCGGATCTGGCGGAGAAGCATCTTCCCCTCGATGAGCTGAACGCGCCGGCCGGCCCCCCGCATGGGTTCCATGCCGCTCCTCAAGCCTCCTTTTCGAACAACGAGGGTCTCGGCCTGGGCCTCTCCATGAAGGCGGAGCTCGGGACGCCCCACAACGTCGGCCGCTCCGACCTGAGCTGGTCCACGAGAGACACGCGGCGCGCGCGCGCCACCCTCCTTTTCGGCGCCGACCGCCCCCTCGGCTATTCGCTGTTCGGGATGTACCGCCACCGTCCGAACCGCCGCTTCTACGGGATCGGAAACGATGCCGGAACGACGAGGACCATCTATCTCGAGCGGGAAGACGAGTTCATGGGCTCGGTCCTCGTGACCCACAAACCCCGGCTCGATGCGCGAGCCTTCGTCGGCCTCTCGGACATCGACATCGGTCCCGGGTACAACGATTCGCCGCGCAGCATCGAGGTCTTCACGCCCGCCGAGGTGCCGTACCTCACCCGCGGGTCGCGCGTCTGGTATGTCGGCGCCGGCGCGGGATGGGCCTCGCTGAACGAGCCGGTCGATCCCGCGCGCGGGGTGCGGATCTTCGGCGAAGCGCGCCACCTCATGGACGCCGACGCGAACGACCTCACCTATGAGGCCTACCGCGTCGAAGGGCGCGGCTACCTGCCGGTCTTCTCGGTCCGGAGAATCCTGGCCGGTCGCGCGCTTATCGACGGCGTGAATCCGGCGAGCGGCTCCGGCCCGATCCCCTTCTACCGGCTCCCCTACTCGAACGGGGACGACCGCTTCTCCGGGTACTCCGGCGACCGGTTCCGGGACAAGCGACTCGTCATCCTGCAGGCCGAGTACCGCTGGCTGATCTGGTCCAAGCTGTGGGCGTTCGCCCTGGCGCAACGCGCCGAGGTCGCTCCGAGCACGGGGGCGCTCCGCTGGGCTTCGATGCACGAAGCCTACGGGGGCGGCTTCCGCTATCGAATCACCGACACCCAGACCGCCCGCCTCGAGCTGGCGAAGGGGAACCAAGGATTCGACATCGACCTGAACCTGGAGGCGCCCTTCTGATGCGCGCGACGATGGAGGAACGGAAGATGGCGCGCGTCCTTCGCGTGCTGCTGCGAACCGTGATCGGGGCGGCCCTGGCCGCCTCCGTCAACGCACCCCCGCTCTCGGCGAGCCCGAAGCACGAAGCCGAAGAGCGCCTCGAGCGCCAGCCGGTCAAGGAGAACACCCGGGTGGACCACGACGGCCAGCCGATTCCCCAGCCGCACGTGTCGGACCCCAGCCACCTGGGTCACCTGGTCCGGGAATCGTTCGTGGAACCGATCTCCCACCTGTTCGACATTCCCGACAAGGTCATCTGGTTGATGAGGCCGCTGGGCGTCCGCAGGGTGCCCGAGGCGCCCAACGTCAATGCGTTCGACGAGGTCCCCAATTCCACCTGGTTCACCAATCGCAACCACGTCCGCGCGCTTTCGACGGACGCGGTCCGGGAGGGGCCCTTCGGTGCCGTGCATCCGACACCCCCGTACACGATCAAGAGCGTCAAGACGCACGGGTTCAACCCCGGCTTCAACATGAAGGACGCGGCCGGCAAGCGCTGGGTCGTGAAGCTGGACCGCGCCGGGTTCCCGCAGATCTCCTCGGGGGCCGGCGTCGTCTCGAGCCGCCTCGTCTGGGCCGCCGGGTACAACATCTCGCACGACGAGGCGTTCACGTTCCGCAGGGACGAGCTCTCGATCGACGCCGATCTGGCGAAGGGAAAGGATGGAAAGAAGCCGTTCCGCGATGCCGACCTCGAGGCGCTGCTCACGCGCGGCGCGCGCACCCAGGACGGCCGTTACTACGCCATCGCGAGCTTCTTCCTGCCGGGAACGCCGATCGGACCGTTCAGCTTCCGAGGGATTCGCCAGGACGACCCGAATGACCGGTTCCGGCACAAGGAGCGGCGCGACCTGCGCGGGCTCTTCGTCGTCTATTCCTGGGTGAACAACTGGGACGTGAAGGACGACCAGTCGCTGGACACGTATGGACCCGACAGCGCGAACGGCCACGTCACCCACTATCTCCTCGACGTGAACGGGTCGCTGGGCGCGGCGGCGGAGGGCCCGAAGCCGCTCAAGTACGGCTATGAGCAGCGCTTCGACACCGGCCGGACCCTCCAGCGATTCGTCACGCTGGGATTCTCGACCGATCCGTGGCGCCGCGCGCATCAGGATAGCGGGATCCCCTCGGTCGGCAATTTCGAGGCCGTGGAATTCGATCCCGCCGACTGGGCGCCGCTCCAGTACATGGAGCCGTTCCGCCGCATGACGCTCGCCGACGCCTACTGGGGCGCCAAGATCGTGGCCTCGTTCTCCAATGCCCAGATCGCGGCCGCGGTGGACGCCGCGGGGTACGAGGATCCGCGCGCGCCGGAGTACATCGAACGGACGCTCATCGCCCGGCGCGACAAGATCGCGCGGTTCTGGTTCGCGCGCGTGGCCCCACTCGACTTCTTCCACGTCAAGGACGGCTACCTCGTGTTCCACGACCTCGCGGTGGACCTGGGACTGGCTCCCGAGCGCGGCTACGAGGTCGAGGAGGAGCACGGCGACGGCCGTGCGGTGCCGATCGAGGTTCTCGCGCGCGACCCGCAAATCAGCCTGAGCCGATTGGGCCGCGGGAGCGATGAGATCTCCCTGCGGCTGTCGGTGGCGAAGAGCCATGCGCGGCCCGTGCGGGTCGACCTGCGGCGGAACGGGCACGACTGGGTCGTGACGCGGGTCCGGCACGGATGAGCGAAGCGACGCCTCCCCGAACCGGAGGCGCCTGGATTCGACGGTCGGGCATCTTCCTGGCGGCGGCCCTGACGCTGGCGGCCGGATGCTCCTCCACCGGGCGCCTGACCGGCGTGACCCAGACGATCGCGCCGCCGCCCGCCGACAGCATCCCCCGCTCGGCACAGCGCGCGGAGGGGGAGCGGCGCCTGGCGCGGGAGGCCGGGGGCGCCCCGGGAACCTGGTCGCTCTTCACCGGCGACTCGCTGATCGGCTTCGTCCCGGGCACGGGCGACAGCACGCGGCGCTACCTGGGCCGGCTCCGCCGCGGCTACACGGCCGACACGCTGAACATCCTTCTCTGCGGCGACAACCGTCCGGCGTATCGCACCACGCGCCTCAAGGAGGACATTCTCAGGGTCGAGCACATCTTCTCCCTCAACCCGCTGAACGTCGTGCGCGGCCTGATCGCGATCCCGACGGTCCTCGTGAGGGGGTTGGTGCCCGACCTGGCCCTGGTGCGCGACATCCCTGACCTGGCGCGAAATCATCCGACGTGGGGGCGCGAGGTGGCCGTCAACAAGGCGATCGGAGCGAAGCTCGATTCCCTGGAAGCGAGCGGCCAGGCGGTATCCGCGATCATCAATACCGGTGACCTCGTCAAGGACGGACGCGTCCCGGCTCAATGGAAGCGGTTCTTGAACCTGATCCGCCCGCTCTCCTCGCGCGTCCCCTACTTCGGCATCGCGGGGAATCACGAGCGCACCGACACGCCCCTGGGCGTGGAGAACTGGCGCACCGCGACGGGCCTTCCCGCGACCGGGGACCGGCTCTACTACTGCTTCGATTCAGCCGACGGCTGGGTGCGGTTCCTGGCGCTCGACTCCAATCCCATGACCGATCCGGCGAACCACTGGCCGCGCGACGTGGAGATCAAGTACTCGGACGAGCAGATCGACTGGCTGGTGGCGCGCATCAAGGAGCACCGCGGACCGGCCTTCGTCTTCATGCACCACCCTCCCCTCTCGGTGGGGTTCCACCGCGTCGAGTGGCAGAGCGACGCGGTGCTTCAGGAACGGCGCGAGCGGATGGTGCGGGCCCTGCATGAGAACGGCATCGGCGTGCTGGCGACGGGTCACGAGCACGCCTATCAGCGCGCGCTCATGACCTGGCCCGACGGCGTCCTCATCAATCTCGTCACCGGGGGCGCCGGGTCGCCGCTGCACGACATCCCCTCGCGCGAGGAGAGCGCGCGCCTCTTCAGCGAGTACAAGGTGGCCGGCGGGGTGATCAAGCCCGAGAACGTCCTGACCGGGCAGTTCTTCCACTTCATCCACGTCCGCCTCTGGTTCGGAGGCGGCGACTTCGCCACGTACGAGGTGCTCCCGAATGGAAACGTCCGGCTGGCGGACCAGGTCCAGATCGATCTGAAGCGCTACGGCGTCCCGAAGATCGACCAGCACAAGCTCCCGATCCCGGCCGAGCCGAAAACCCAGCCGCCGCCGCTCGAGGAGAACCCCAAGGCCAAGGGCCTCACCTCGACCACGAAATCCGACTCGGTATCGACCGTATCGAAGACGATCAAGAACACGCCGCCCCCCAGCCGCGCGAAAACGCCGGTGCGGCCGCGGCGGACCCGCCGCTGAGCGGCGGCTCGACTCAGCCCACGGAGGAACCCATGAGCCATACGATTTCCGATACCGCCGGTCGCGGCGTCCCCGTGGCCGGCGAGCACCGGGGGATCCTCGACCGGGTCCTCGGCCTGTTCGCCGACGTGCGCGGCGGCGAGGGCGTCACCGCGCTCCTTCTGATGTTGAACATCTTCTTTCTCCTCGCCTCGTACTACCTGCTCAAGACGATCCGGGAGCCGCTGATCCTGGCGCAGCCGGGAGGCGCGGAGGTGAAGAGCTACGCCGCGGCGGCGATCGCGGGCGTCCTGATCGTGCTGGTGCCGATCTACAGCGCCATCGCCTCGCGCGTGTCGCGCGTGAAGCTGATCAACGGCGTGACGCTGTTCTTCATCGGCTGCCTCGTCGCCTTCTTCCTCGCCGATCGGGTCGGCTACGCGGTCGGGACCGCCTTCTTCGTCTGGGTCGGGATCTTCAACCTGATGGTCATCGCCCAGCTCTGGGCCTTCGCCAACGACGTCTACACCGTGGACCAGGGAAAGCGGCTCTTCGCCATCGTGGGCGTCGGCGCCTCGCTCGGTGCGATCGCGGGCTCCTTCGTGACCGGAAAGCTGGTCAAGGCGTTCGGACCCTATCCCTTCATGCTGGCCGCCGCGGCGCTTCTCGGGATCTGCATGGTGCTCACCAACCTGGTCAATCTGAGGGAGAAGCGGGGCGTGCACGGCCAGCCGGAGACGCCCGGCGACCGCGCCGCGGCCGCGGATCAGCCCGCCGCGGCGGACACGGGCGAGAAGAGTCGGAGCGGCTTCATGCTCGTCCTCACCAACCGCTACCTGCTCCTGATCGCGGCGCTGATGATTCTCTCGAATCTCGTGAACACGACGGGCGAGTACATCCTGGGGAAGACGATCGTGAACGTCCTGGCGGCGCGGCAGGGAGGCGCCGTGGACGAGGAGAAGGCGATCGGCGCCTTCTACGGGAACTACTTCACCATCGTGAACATCGTCTCCTTCCTGATCCAGGCGTTTCTCGTCTCGCGCATCCTCAAGTGGTTCGGGGTGCGCACCGCCCTTCTCGTGCTTCCCTTGGTGGCGCTGGTCGGCTACGCGTCGATGGCGTTCGTGCCGATCCTCTCCTTCATCCGCGGCGCGAAGATCGCCGAGAACTCGCTCGACTACTCGCTCCAGAACACGACGCGCAACGCCCTTTACCTGCCCACGAGCCGGGCGGCCAAGTACAAGGCGAAGCAGGCGAACGACACCTTCTTCGTTCGCCTGGGGGACGTGATCTCGGCGGGTCTCGTCTTCGCGGGAACCACGTGGCTCGCGTTCCGGCCCACCGACTTCGCCAAAGTGGCGCTGGCGCTGATCGTGATCTGGATCGGCGTCGCCTTCGCGCTGGGCCGCATGTTCCAGCGGCAGGCGAAGACCGCCTAGAGCGACGCGCCGGCGCGCCGCGGGGCGCGTCCGGCGCGGGTCAGGCCCGTTCCCAGGCCGCGGCCGGCTGCGCCGTGTCCTTCTCGGCGAGATCGCGCGTGGCCGGTCCGTTCACGACCCGGCCGCGGCTGTCGAACCGGGAGCCGTGGCAGGGGCAGTCCCAGCTCTTCTCGGCCGAGTTCCAGCGCACGACGCATCCCAGGTGGGTGCAGACCGCCGACATCTCGTGGAGCGTCCCCGAGGGGTCGCGGTAGGCCGCCACCTTGGTCAGGCCGCGTCGCAGCACCGCGCCCTCGCCGGGAGGGATCTCGTCGGCGGAGCCGACGTCGCCGCCCGTCACGTAGTCGGCGTACTTGGATACGAAGTTCAGGTTCTCCTTGGCCAGCTCTCCCGCGGCGCGCAGGCTGACGCGGCCCGGGTCGTAGAGCCGGGCCCAGGCGTTCTCGCGGCCCGCGATCAGATCGCGGAGGAGCAGCCCCGCGATGGTGGAGTGGGTCATCCCCATCCCCGAATCCCCCGTCGCGATGAAGACCCGCGACCCGCTCTTGTCCGGTCCGATGAACGCCACGCCGTCCATCGTCTCCATGACCTGCCCCGACCACCGCGCGACGAACTCCCGCGCCTGGGGGAAGCGCTCGCGCGTCCACGCTTCGAGGGCCGCCCAGCGCTCGTCGGCGTCGTCGGCCTGTCCGGTCTTGTGGTCCTCGCCCCCCACGAGCAGGAGATCCGGCCCTCCCTGGCTCTCCGGCTGCAGGCGGACGTAGTGGTAGGGGTCTTCGGTGTCGTAGTAGAGGGCGCGCGTCACCGAGCCGGCCGGCACGCGGGCGGCGACCACGTAGGTGCGGTAGGCGGCCTGCTTGGGATGGACTCCGATCAGCTCGTGCACGGGCGAGTTGGTGGCGACCACGACGGCATCCGCCTGGACGGTGACGCCGTCCGCCGTCTCGACGCGGGGCGGCGGGCCGTGATGGACCGCGGTCACGCGCGTGCCGCCGTGGATGCGTCCTCCGGAGCGCTCGATCGCGTCGGCCACGCCCTGCAGGTAGCGGAGCGGGTGGAACTGCGCCTGGTTCGGAAAGCGGAGGCAGGGCCCCGTTTCGAACGCGTCGAGGGGCGCCCGGTCGGCCCACGCGACGCCCGACACGCCCGCGCGGCGCGCCGCCTCCAGCTCCCGCTCCAGCTCGTCCCGGGGATCGCCGGGGGCGGCGAAGAGATAGGCGTCGAGTCGAAGGAGGTCGCAGGCGATCCGCTCCCCCTCGGCGATCGACTCGATCGTGTCGATCGCGGCGGTGTGGCTCTCGGCCGCGAGGCGCGCCCCCTCGGGTCCGTGGACCTGCTCGATCCAGTGGTAGCGGTCGTCGATGACGTTCGTGAGGTGCGCGGTGGTTCGCGAGGTTTCCCCGCCCGCGGTGGCGCCGTCGTCCAGGACCGCCACGCGCAGCCCTTCGCGGGCGAGCAGGTAGGCGGTGGTGAGTCCCGCGATGCCGGAGCCCACGATGCAGACGTCGGCGCGCAGGTCTCGGGTGAGCGGCGGGCGGGCAGGCAGCGGCGGGACGTCCATCCACACGGAGCGCGTGGCGCCGGAGTCGCTCTTCATGGCTCGGTCTCCTCTTCGGCGAGACCCCAGGAGCCCACTTCCCCTGCCTTGAGTCTAGGCCCTCCGCGCGCGAAAGCGCAACGAGCCGTCAGCGCGCGGGTTTCACGTCCGGCGTGCCCGTGTCCACGCCTCGCTGCCGCAGCAGCGTTCGCGCCGACTCGGCGAGCTCCGCGTACGTCTCGCGGATCTTGTCCAGCTCCTTGTCGTCCAGGTCTTCCAGATCGAGCAGCGCGTTGTGCGCGCCCTCGAGCGCCCGGATCAGCTCGTCCAGCTTGAGGTGGACCGCCTCCGAGTCCCGGTTCTGCGTGTTCTGGATGAGGAAGACCATCAGGAAGGTGACGATCGTGGTGCCCGTGTTGATGACGAGCTGCCACGTGTCGCTGTAGTGGAACATCGGCCCCGTGAGTCCCCAGACCACGATGATCGCCGCCGCGACGGCGAACGCGCCCGGGCGGCCCGCGGCGCGCGAGGTCGCCTTGGCGAAGCGCGTGAACCACGACCTCCGGGCGGGCGCCTGGCGCCGTGCGACCGGTTTCGCGTTCTTCCTTCGTCGTTTCGTCGGCATCTCGGCTCCTCAGCTAGGGAGCGCCGCGACCGCAGTCGCGAGCCGCTCCAGGTCGTCGTCGTCGTTGTAGAGCTGGGCCGAGACGCGCGCCCAGATCCTCCCCCGCCATGCGTGCACCTGAACCTCGATCCGATCCTGGAAGAGGAGCCGGTCGCGGACGCGCGCGGCGTCCTCCGGCTCGCTCCCGAGACGCTCGGGCATCGGGATCGTCGTCATGGGGCCGGTCATCGACTCCGGCGCCGCCGGCTCCGTCCCCCACCGCTCCGTAAGGAACGCGCGGGCGCGGAGCGCCAGCGCGCGGTTGTGCTCGCGCACCGCGTCGGCCCCCAGCTCCTCGAACCAGTCGAGCGCGGCGGGCGTCGCGAGCCACGCCGAGGGGTCGCGCGTGCCCACCCAATCGAACTCCGCCAGGAACCCCCGGCCGATGCCCCAGGAGATCACCGGGGGATGCAGCTCCTCCTGCCGCTCCGGCGCCGCCCAGAGAATGCCGCAGCTCCGCGGCGCGAACGCCCACTTGTGGAGGTTCGCGGCGTACCAGTCGGCGCCGATCGCGCCCAGCGCGCTCAAATCCACCGGGACGGCGCCGGGACCGTGCGCCCCGTCGACCAGCACCCGCAGGCCGAGCGCCTTCGCCTTCGCGACGATCGCCTCGAGCGGCAAGATCAGGGCGCTCTCCGAGGTGACGTGGTCCACGATCAGGAGCCGCGCTCGCGGCGAGAGCGCGGCCGCGTACGCCTCGGCGATGCCCTCCGCCGAGAACGGCGGACCCGGAAGCGGGACCTCCCGCACGACCGCGCCGGTCTCCCGCGCGCGGAACGCGGCGGCGTTCCGGATCGCGCCGTAGGCATGGTCGGAGATCACGATCTCGTCGCCCGGCCGGAGGGGAAAGGAGCGGAGCACCGCGTTGATTGCCGTCGTGGCGTTGTCCACGAAGACGAGGTCCTTCCCCTCGGCGTTCAGGAATCGGGCGACCCGGTCCGCGGCCGCGCGCATCCGCGGCGGCTCCGCGCGCGGACCGCCCACCGCGATGGCCGAGAGCTCACGCAGCAGGAAGCGCGCCGGTTGGAGCTCCACTTCCCGGCGAATCCGCTCCTGCGCCTCGAACGCGCGGCGGGGCGGCGCGCCGACGGTCCCGTGATTGAGGTAGACGAAGGCGGGATCGAGCAGCCACTCGGAACGGATCGCCTTGCCGAAACGGCTCATCTGAACCGCTCCGGGCGCAGGGGCTCGAGATCGATGGCGGGCCGCTCGCCGGACACGAGCGCCGCGATCAGGGAGCCGGTCACCGGGCCCAGCGAGAGTCCGAGCATCGCGTGCCCGGTCGCGACGAGGAGATTGTCGCGGCGCGCGGAGCGGCCGATGTACGGCAGCCCGTCCGGCGTGCAGGGGCGAAGCCCGCTCCAGGGCTCGATCCCGGCGAAACGGTCCGGGGTGAAGGCCGGCAGATAGCGTCCCATCGAGCGCACGATGCCCCGGATGCGCGGCGGATTGACGCCCAGCGTGCCGGCCCCGAGCTCCATCGTGCCGCCGACCCGGAGCGTGCTTCCCATTGGGGTGATCGCGACGCGCGCCTCCTGCAACAGCAGCGAACGGCGCGGCCGCTCCGGAGGTTCGGGCAGGGTGAGGCTGTAGCCCTTCCCCGGCTCGAGCGCGATCGGAACGCCGAGCGGCCGGAGCACCGCGCGCGACCAGGAGCCCGCGGCCACCACGAATTCGTCGCCCCGATGCTCTCCGCGGGGCGTGATCGCCGCTTCGATCCTGCGCCCCGAGGCGCGCCACCCCGTCACGCCCGATTCCCACGCAAAGGCGCCGCCCCGCTCGCGCACGAGACGCGCGAGCGTCGCGCAGAAGCGCTGCGGCGTCACGTGCGCATCCATCGGGTAGTGCACCCCGCCGGTCACGTCCAGCGTGAGGGACGGCTCCAGCGCCGCCACGCCCGCGCGATCGAGGATGACGGCCTCCATGCCCAGCTCTCGCGCGGCCGCCGCGTGGCGGCGCTCCACGTCGAGGGCCGCCTCCGAGCGGAAGAGGAGGAGAAGCCCTTCCTCGGTGAGCCCGAAATCGTTGCCGGTACGACGGGCCAGCTCCTCGAAAAGCGACCGGCTGGTCAGGTTCAAATCGCGGAGGAGCGGCCCCGCGCGGCGCGCGCGCTCCGGCCGCGAGGCTCTCCAGAAACGGAAGGACCAGGCGAGGAACGCGGGATCCAGCCGTGGGCGCACCCAGAAGGGGCTCTCGGGATCGCCGAGCCAGCGGAGCGCCTTCCCCACGACCCCCGGCGATGCGAGCGGAATGAAATGGCTCGGCGAGATGAATCCGGCATTGCCCAGGGAGCAGCAGTCGTGGTGTTCCGGCCCCCGCTCGAGGACGGTGACCTCGTGCCCCCGCTCCAGGCAGTACCAGGCCGTGGCCAGGCCCGACACGCCCCCGCCCACGATGATGATCTTCTTGCCCGCCACCCGCCCTCCTTGGCATTACCCCTGCACCGCAAGGACTGGAGGGCGAATCTAGCATAGGAGAGGGATGGGTGTAGCGCGCGGACCGTCCGTAAGCCCTTTTCCAGCAACGGAAGATTCCGCGGCGCGCCACGGGCGGCGCGGGGCGGTGTAGGAAACGAGCGACAGTGAGACCCCGTTCCGTCAGGAAGGAGCGTTTCCGTGTTTCGAAGAACAGCGATCTGGATAGCGATGGCGGCGGCCGTCGTTTCCGCGGGGTGCTCGTCGCGACGAGGCGACCAGCTCTCCCAGGACGACTACCCCTACGCGGGGCCGCCTTCCGATTCGTATAGCGACGCCCGCGGCGCCTCGAACGGACGCGCGGCCGCGAACCGACACGATGCCGCTCCCAGGACGGAGCGCGACCGCCGTTCCGGCGACACCGATTACTACGGCCGCTGGGCGTACGCCTACGGCCGCGACCCGTCGTACGACTATTATCTCGCCTCCTCGTATGGCGACGGCGGCTACTACGATCGCGGCTACGACGACGACGGCTACGGCGACGACGAATACGGCTACCCCGTCACGGTCTCCTACTTCTACGACGAGCTCGATCCCTACGGCGACTGGTACGACGACCCGCGTTACGGCTGGGTCTGGTACCCCGAAGCGACGTACGCCGGCTGGCGCCCCTACCTCAACGGGCACTGGGTCTACACCGATTGGGGCTGGGCCTGGGTTTCCGAGGATCCCTGGGGAGCCGATCCCTATCACTACGGCCGATGGGCCTGCGACGCTTCGAATCGCTGGATGTGGGTCCCCGACGACGTGTGGGCGCCGGCGTGGGTGTCGTGGCGCTACGGCGACGGCTGGGCCGGCTGGGCGCCGCTTCCGCCCGAGGCGACGTGGGACGTTTCCTTCGGGGTTCGCTACGCCGACGACTTCGTCGCTCCGTCGCGCTGGTGCTTCGTTCCGGCGACCCGGCTCACGAGCACGCGGCTCCGCTCGTACGTGGCGCCGCTTCCCGAGACGCGGCGGATCTACACCGAGACCCGGGATCTGACCCGCTACGCGTCGGTGAACGGGCGGGTGGCCGAGCGCGGACTTCGGCCCGCGCTGATCGAGCGCGCCACGGGACGAGACATCCCGCAGTACCGCCTGACGACCCGCGAGGGCGGCCTCCGGCGCGACATGGTGCGCGGCAGGACCCTCGTATCGCCGATGCCGGTTCTCGCGCGAGAAGGTAGGGGGCGCGGCGGCGAGCGCCTCACCACCGAGATGCGCGCGCGCCGCGATCGCTTCGAGCGGGAGATGCGGGTTCGCGGCGGCAGGCTGGAGCGCGGGCAGCGGATGCCTCCGGGGCGCGGCGGCGAAATGCAGGCGCGCGGACGGCTCGAGCGCGGAGCGCCGGTCGAGCGGCAGCGTGGATTCGATCGCGCGCGGATGGAGCAGGATCGGCGGGATCAGATGCGCATGGAGCGGGACCGCCGGGATCAGGCGCGCGTGGAGCGGGACCGCAACGCCCGCGAGGACCGTGCGCTTCAGCAGCAGCGCTTCGAGAGCCAGCAGCGGCAGCGCGGCTTCGAGCGCCAGCAGCAGCAACGCTACGAGCGCGAGCAGCAGGGCCTGCGCCAGCAGCAGGAGCAGCGCCAGCAGCAGCGCATCGAACGGCAGCAGCAATACGACCGCGGCCAATCCCAGCAGCGCCGCAGGGATCGCGCTGAAGCCGAGGGGCGCGCTCGCGCCGAGCAGCAGGCCCAGCGCGACCAGGCCCGCCAGCAGGCCGAGCAAGCGCGGTACGAGCGCCAGCAATACCGGCAGCAGGCGGAGCAGGAGCGCTACCAGCGCCAGCAATACCGGCAGCAGACAGAGCAGGAGCGCTACCAGCGCCAACAGCAGCAGCAGCAGCAGGACGCTCGCGCGCGTCAGGAAGAGCGCCGCCAGCAGGCACAGGCGCAGCAGCCACAGCAGCAGCAGCAACAGCAACAGCAGCCGCAGCAGCGGGTCCGGCAGGAGCGCGGCAATCGCGGCGGCTCCGACCAGGAGCCCAGCCAGGACCAGGGCTCCGATCAACGGGGCCACGGGCGGGGGCGCGGCCACAACCGCTGATCCGTCCGGAAATCGCTTGGCACGCCCGCGGGCCTCTTAGTACGGTCTCACCCGTACGGTCCGCGGGCGCTGCGTTTTCCGCGCCGCCCCGGGGCCGGGCGCGGAGACCATGAGCGACTGTCTCTTCTGCCGCATCGTCAGCGGCGAGATCCCCTCGAAGCCTGTGGCCGACACGGCCGACCTCCTCGCGTTCCGCGACATCGCGCCTCAGGCTCCGACCCACATCCTGATCATTCCCAAGCGACACATCGCCCCCTCCGCCGCGGAGCTCACGCCGGAACATGGGACGCTCCTGGGGCAGCTCTTCCCGTTGGCGGCGCGCATCGCCCGCGACGAGGGGCTGGGATCGGGGTGGCGGCTCGTGACCAATGTCGGCCCGCACGCGGGGCAGACCGTCTTTCACCTTCATTTCCACCTCGTGGGAGGCGCCCCGCTGGGGCGATTCGGATCATGAGACGTCGCCGATTCATGAAGCTCATGGCCGCGAGCGCGGCCGCCGTCCTGACCCAGCCCGTGGGGCGCTCGCTCGCCGCCGCGGCCAAGCATCCCGCATCGCCCCCGCCGGAATCGCCGGCGATGTCGGCGGCCACCCGGAAGGAGATCGCCAGCCAGAAGAAATCGGTGGCCGACATGCTGAAGGTGATCCGCGCCTACAAGCTCCCGCCGGGCAGCCGGCCCGCGTTCCTCTTCCGGGCCGAGAAGCGGAGCGTCTCCCGTGCCTGACCTCCACGCCGATCTCTGTTTCCAGCCGGTCGCGCAGCTCTCCGACCTCATCCGCCGGAGGAAGCTCTCCCCCGTCGAGCTGACCCAGGCCTACCTCGACCGGATCCGGCGCTACGCGGCCGAGATGAACGCCTTCGTCACGGTGACGGACGACGTCGCGATGCGGCAGGCGCGCGAGGCGGAGCAGGAGATCCAGCGCGGCCGGCGCCGCGGCCCGCTGCACGGCATTCCCTACGGCGCGAAGGATCTCCTGGCGACGGCGGGGATCAAGACCACCTGGGGTGCGGCGCCGACCCGGAGTCAGATGTTCGACAAGGACGCCACGGTGATCCGGCTGCTGCGCGAGGCGGGCGCGGTGCTCTTGGGCAAGCTGGGGATGGTGGAGTTCGCGGGATGCCTCGGCTACCGCTTCGCCAACGCCTCGCTGACGGGCCCCGGCAGGAATCCGTGGAACCTGGACCGCTGGACCGGCGGCTCCTCGTCGGGATCGGGCGCCGCCGTGGCCTCAGGGCTGGTCGGCTTCGCCATCGGCACCGAGACGTGGGGGTCGATCCTCTGCCCCTCCGCGTTCTGCGGCGTGACGGGACTCCGCCCCACCTACGGGCGGGTGAGCCGTGCCGGAGGGATGGTCGGATCGTTCACGCTCGACAAGATCGGCCCGCTCGCGCGGAGCGCGGGCGATTGCCGCATGGTGCTCGAGGCGATCGCGGGCCCCGACCCCGACGATCCGAGCGCGGCCGACGAGCCGGTCCGCATGCGGCGCCGCCGGCTGGACCTGCGGAGCCTGCGCGCCGCGCTGGTGCCGCTGGATTTCGCGAAGACTCCGGGCGCCGAGCCCGAAGTCGGCGCCGCCTTCCGCGCGGCCGTGGACGAGCTGCGCGGCGCGGGGCTGCCGATCGAGGAGGCGAAGCTCCCCGAGTTCCCCGCCTCGGAGACGGCGACGACCGTCCTCTATGCCGAGGCGCTCTCCACCTTCGAGAAGTTCTTCGACGACGGCACGGTGCGCCAGCTCAAGGATCCCTACGCCCCCTACCAGCGCGAGGTCACCGAGGCGCTCACGGGCGCCGACTACGTGAAGGCAACGCGCATGCGCGCCGTGCTCCAAGAGAAGATGCTCGACTTCTATTCCCGCTACGACGTCATCGTCACGCCCAACTTCATGTCGGTCGCGCCGCCGGTGGCCGAGGACCTCGTGAAGACCCTTCCCTACGCTGATCCCGTCGGCGCCATCGGAAACGCGTGCGGCCTTCCCGCGATCGCGCTGCCCGCCGGCTTCGGCCGCGGGCACATGCCGGCCTCGTTCCAGATCATGGGATCGGCGTTCGAGGAGGGACTGCTGCTGGACCTGGGCGAGCTGTACCAGGCGCGCACGTCATTCCACGTGCAGCGGCCACCCCGCTACGCCTAGACCGGCGCAGCAACGGGCGCGTCGCGCCCTCGGGCCCTAGGCCGAGCCCAGGGCGGCGCTGAGCTCCCGGATCGCGTCGATCGCGCGGTCCACTTGATGGCGATGCGTGCGCGACGCGAGGATGGCGAGGCGCAGGAAGCGCTTCCCCGAAAGCCGCGTGGTCGAGAGAAAGGCGCGGCCGTCCTCTTCCAGCGCGCGCGCCAGCCGGTCGTTGCGCTCGTCGGCGTCGGCGCGGTCGGGCGCCATCCGGAAGACCACGATCGAGAGATCGGGCTCGGGTCCCACCTCGAGCCCCGGAATCTCCGAGAGGCGCCGGTGCGCATAGCGCGCCAGCAGCAGCTTCTCCTCGAGCGCCGCCTCGAACGGCCGCGTCCCGAGCAGCAGGAGCGGAAGCCAGAGGCGAAGCCCGCGGAAGGGGCGGCTCAGCTCGGGCGAGAGCTCCGACGGGGAGGGCTCCTCCACCTCGTGCGCTTCGTCCGGAACGTACGCCGCGTCGAAGCGGTGCGCCGCGCGCATCGCGCGCGCGTCCTTCACCAGCACCGCCCCCACGCCGTAGGGGATGTGCAGCCCCTTGTGGGGGTCGAGCACCACCGAGTCGGAGCGCTCGATCCCCGCCAGGATCCGCCGCCCCTCGGCGGCGAGCGCGAACATGCCGCCGTAGGCGCCGTCCACGTGCATCCAGAGGCCGCGGCGTCGCGCGACGTCGGCGATCGCTTCCAGCGGATCCACCGCGCCGGCGTCGGTGGTGCCCGCGGTCGCGACGATCAGCCACGGGATCCGTCCGGCGCGGGCATCCTCGTCGATCATCCGGTCGAGCGATTCGGGGTCCATGCGCCAGTGCGCGTCCATCGGGACGCGGCGGAGCGGGGATTCGCCGAGGCCCGCGACGCGGAGTCCCTTGGGGATGCAGTGATGGACGTGCTCGGTCGCGTAGATCACCGCGCGTGGCACCTGCTCGGAGCGGAGGTTCGCCGCCTCGCGCGCGGCGAGGATCGCGCTCAGGTTCGCGAGGCTCCCGCCCGAGGCGAGCGAGCCGGCGGCGCTCGCCGGATAGCCGACCGTCGAGCCGAGCCAGCGGAGCACCTGGTTTTCGACGCGCACCGCGCCCGGACTTCCCAGGAAGTGACCCGTGAAGCGATTGCTCACGGCGGCGAGGAAGTCGGCGATGGCGGCATGGTAGAGATTCCCGCCCGGGATGTACCCGAAGAACCCGGGCGCGTGGGGCGTCATGCCCAGGGCGTCCACGTGCCGGACCAGAAGCGAGAAGACGGTGGCGGCGTCGACCGGCTCGGGGCCGATCGGGAACTCGGTGATCGCGCGGTCGCCGTGGTCGCGCACGCTGGGGACGCCGCGCTCGACTTCGTCGGAGAGCGCCTCGGCGTGGACGAACGCGGCTTCGGCCAGGGACTCCCGCTCTTCCGCGTCGGGGTGAAGCGGAGCGGTCAGCCGTTCCAGCTCGAGGAGCCGGGCGAGGAGGGGGTCGGCCGCGGTGGCCGCGGCGCCCCGGTCGTGGGCCACGCCGAGGACTGTAGCACGCGTCTCAGCCCGGACCCAGGAACCTGACGATCTCCTGCCGCAGCCAGGGCGGCGGATAGGCGGCCATGAAGGCCATCACGCCCAGCGTCGCCAGCACCAGGAGCACCCCCTTGAGCCCGCGGCTCCGGGAGCGCCGCTGCATGTCCAGCTCGTAGAAGCGCCAGAGAAGCTCGGCTTTCTCCTCGGGCGTCAGGGGGCGTCCCTTGGCCAGCTTCTGCACCACTTTCGGCAGGCGCCGGCTGTCGCCGCGGTAGCTGCCGTTCCACTGCGGGAGCGGCAGGTCCGTCCGCCCCTCCTGGATTTCCCATCCCCGTTCGTGCTTGTCCATAGGCTTCCCCCGATCCCGGTCGCGGAGGGCACTTCCCCGAATCCCAGGAATCGGCAGATCGCCCCCCGGACTTGAGGGGAAATCGCGGCGAGTTCAGGCGTTCAAGTACCGCTCGCGCAGGACGTTCTGATGATGCAGCTCGTGGCCGGCGATCACGTACGCCGCCGCGCGCACGCTCATCCGCGCGTCGTTCGCCGTGCCGGACCGCCCCCACATCGCCTCGGGAAGGTTCTCGAAGAAGGCGACGGTGGCGGCGCGGACGTCGCGATGCTCGTCCAGCAGGCTGGAAAGCGAGCGCGACGCGTACCCCGACTGCGGCGTCCATGCGTTCTCGTCGAACCCGGGAAGCGGCGTGGCATCGTTGCGGGAGAAGCGGAGGGCGCGATAGGTAAACACGCGCTCGCAGTCGATCACGTGCCCCAGCACCTCCTTCACGCTCCACTTGCCGGGCGCGTAGCGGAAGTCGCCGCGCGCTTCCGGCAGCGCCCCCACGAGCTCGCGCATGGAGCCCACGCCCGATCGCAGCGCGCCGAAGAGGTCGTCGCCGACGAGGTCGATGTAGCGGCCGTAGTAGGGAAGGAATTCGCCGGGCGCCGGCCGAGCAATCAGCAGCATACGTGGAGGCTCCTTTCGTGTATGGTCTTCCGATGCCATTCGCCACACTGGGCTTGCCGCCCGCCGTCCTCAAAGGGGTGCGGGCCGCCGGATATACCGATCCGACGCCCGTCCAGAACCGCGCCATCCCGCTCGTGCTGTCGGGACAGGACGTGATCGCCGCGGCGCAGACCGGAACGGGAAAGACCGCGGCGTTCATCCTCCCCATCCTGAGCCGTCTCCTCGAGGGCCCCAAGCGCATCCGCGCCCTGGTGCTGACGCCGACCCGCGAGCTGGCCGCCCAGGTGGAGACGAACGCCCGCGATTATGCCCGCTTCACCGACATCCGGGTGGGAGTCGTTTACGGCGGCGTGCCCCTTCCGCCCCAGGAGCGCCAGATGAAGGCCGGGGTGGAGCTGCTCGTCGCCACGCCGGGGCGCCTCCTCGACCTGCACGACCGCCTCGCGCTCCGCCTCGACTTCATCGAGATCCTGGTGCTGGACGAGGCCGACCGCATGGTGGACATGGGCTTCGCCCCCGACCTGAAGCGCATCCTTCGCCTCCTGCCGTCGGAGCGCCAGACGCTCCTCTTCTCGGCGACGATGCCTCCGGAGCTGAACAACGTCGCGAAGGACGCCCTCAAGAACCCGGCGCGGGTCGACCTGGCCCCTCCGTCGCGGCCCGCGGCGGGGATCACGCAAGCGGTCTATCCCGTGGCCCGCGACAAGAAGACCGACCTCCTCGACGCCATGCTCTCCAAGGACGAGGCCTCGAGCGTGATCGTCTTCGCGCGCACCAAGCACGGCGCCGACCGCCTGGCCAAGCTGCTCGTGCGGCGCGGCCACTCGGTGGCCTCGATCCACGGAAACCGGAGCCAGAGCCAGCGCGAGCGCGCGCTCTCCGACCTCCGCCGCGGACGCGTGTCGGTGCTGGTCGCGACCGACATCGCCTCGCGCGGGATCGACGTGGAGGGGATCACCCACGTGATCAACTTCGACGTGCCGCACACGCCCGAGGACTACGTGCACCGCATCGGGCGCACCGGCCGCGTCGACGCGGTCGGCGACGCCTTCACGCTCATGGCTCCCGAAGAGGGAAAGCAGATGACCGCCATCGAGCGGTTCCTCGGCCGCGCCATCCCGCGCGTCACGCTGCCCGACTTCGACTACAAGGCGCGCCCCTCGGACGGCCGCCGCGAAGAGCGGAGCGGCCGCGAGGATCGGGCCGGAAACGGCTCACCTCGCGAGCAGGGCTCCGGCGCGCGCGAACGGCGCGGCGCCACCTACCCCGGCTCCTCGCGCGAAGGGCGCCACGGCGGCGGCGCGGCCGGCGGGCCGCGGCGCGGCGGCGGTTCCCGGCGGCCCGGCTCCGGACCCGGGTCGGGATCCCAACCCCGCTCCGGCGGTCCGCGCAACGGTGGCTCCGGCCGCGGCGCGGGATCCGAGAACGACCGGCGGCGTCCCGACCAGGCCACCCCCGCGGGGGATGCCGATCGCCATGGGCGGCGTCCCCGCAAGGTGACGTCGGCCGAGCGCATGCGGCGAGGACGCCACTAGCCCGTTCGTCATGAGCTTCAAGCCGGCATCGATCGAGATCATCGGCGCGCCCGTGGACCTGGGCGCGGGACGCCGCGGCGTGGACATGGGCCCTTCGGCCATCCGCATCGCCGACCTCGAGCCGCGCCTGGAGGCGCTGGGGCACAGCGTCTCCGACCACGGCGACGTGGACGTCATGATCCCCGAGACGCTGGAGGTGGGCGCCGGGGTCCTCCGCTACAAGGCGGCCATCCTGGCCGCCTGCGAGTCGCTCCGGATCGAGGTGGAGCGGATCCACGGCGCCGGGCGCACCCCGCTCGTGCTGGGCGGCGACCACTCGATCGCCATCGGATCGGTCGCGGGGACCTCGAACCACTTCGACATCCGCTCCCAGCCGGTCGGGCTGATCTGGTTCGACGCCCACGGCGACTGCAACACTCCGCTCACGACCCCTTCCGGAAACATCCACGGCATGTCGCTCGCCGTCCTCCTCGGGCAGGGCGACTCGGAGCTGGTCCGCCTGGGCGGGCGCGCGCCGAAAGTGAAGCCGCAGCACGCCGCGGTCATCGGCGTGCGCGATCTCGACACCGGCGAGCGGGAGATGCTGCGCGACTCGGGGGTCGCGGTGTTCACGATCCGCGACGTGGACGAGCGCGGCATGAAGACCGTGGTCGGCGACGCGATCCGCATCGCCGGCACTGGCACGGGGGGGATCCATCTCTCGTTCGATCTGGACGTGCTCGATCCGGAGGAGGCGCCGGGGATCGGCACGCCGGTTCCGGGCGGCATCACCTACCGCGAGGCGCACCTCGCGATGGAGCTCCTCTGCGAGAGCGGGCTCGTCGTGGCGGCCGATTTCGTGGAGGTGAACCCGGTGCTCGACACCCGGAACTCGACCGGCGCCCTGGCGGTCGAGCTGGCGCTCAGCCTCTTCGGCAAGCAGATCCTCTAGCGCCGCTCCGCCAGGAGCTGGAGCTGCCAGAGGTCGCGGCCGCTCCCCCGCCAGAGCGGCATCATCGCGAGCTTCCCCGTGGGTCCGATCGAGCGGTCGAGGAATTTCATCTCGACGAACGCGTCCCGGACGGCGGGATCCACCGGGAGATCGATCCCCGCCGCGCGCGCGAGCAGGACCCCCTTCGCGCGAAGGCCCAGCTCCAGGTGGATCTGGAGCCAGCAGAGCATGTCGGCCACGACCGGCCCCGGGAAGCGGGCCCGCAGCGATTCGAGGTAGGCGCCCGCGTGCGTGTGGCGGAACTCCCCGCTCGCGATCAGCTCCAGGAGCTCCACGTCGCCGTCCAGCCCCTCGCCCAGCCAGGCCTCGGTCGCGCGCTCGCTCCGCTCGAAGACGAACGCCACGACCAGCGGCATCGTCGCGACGAGGAGCGCCGCGGAGACCAGGGGGTTCAGCACCACGTGGTTCCAGAGGGAGTGCAGGAAGATCGCCGCGCCAAGCCCCGGGAGGAACCACCGGAAGGAGGCGCCGTGCCGCTCCGTGAGGCTCTTCGCCAGGATCCCCGTGATGGCGGTCGCCGAGCCGTGCATCACCGCGGTGCCCAGCCCGCGCGCGATCCAGACGCCGGCGCCCGCGGCGCCCGCGCCGGCGTAATAGGCGTTCTCCACCAGCGCGAAGCCCGCGCCCGCGGCGAAGCCATGGATCGCGGCGTCCACGAGGAAGCCGACGCGGCCACGGCGGATCAGCATGACCAGCAGCGCCGCCTTGAGCGACTCCTCGACGACCGGCGCGGCGTAGCGGCGGAGGAGAACGGAATCGAGCCCCGCGCGCAGGAGGCTCGCGTTCACGACGTAGGCGATGCCGGCGGCGACGAGCCCCCACCCGATCGAGCGCAGGACGGCGCGGCGCGTGGTCAGCTTGTAGCTGTCGAGGATGAGGAGGGCCGCGAGGAAGAGCAGCACCGGCAGGACGCCCGCGAGCAGGGGGAAGAGCGGCGTCACCGGATCCGTCTCACAGGATCTTCAGCGAGACCATCCACTCGTCGTCGCCGGGTCCGCCGCGCCGGAACGCCCGCGCGTACCCCGCCGACAGCGTGAGCGGCGACACGGTGAAGAGCTGGAGCCGGAGATCGGCCTGGATCCCCACGTCCGCGGCGGTCGCGCGGGAATCGGCGTCGTCGAGGTTGGTCACGAGTCCCCCCGCAAAGAGAGAGGCGCGGAGCCAGGTCGCGTAGAGCGCGAGCGATCCCGCGCGCCGGAAGCGGAGCGGCGGGAGGTTCAGGTCGAGCGTGGTCTTGGCGTAGTTCCGTCCCGCGATCGAGTTCAGGTCGGTTCCCGGGAACGCTTCCGCCTCCCGGTAGCGCTTCGGGTCGTGGTAGTCGATCACGTTGTTCCCGAACCCTCCAAAGTAGAAGTTCGCAAACGGCTCCTCCCGGTCTCCCGGCGAGAGGCCGGCCGCCGACCGGAGCCAGACCGAGGCGTGCGGCGCCGGGAGCGGCACGCCCAGGTCGAGCGTTCCCTCCGCGTGGGGGAATCCGCGCCAGGCGGCCCGTCCCCCGCGGATGAAGCGGACGCCGTCGTTCGCCAGGGTGACCGATCCGCGCCAGCCGCGCTCGTAGTCGGCCGAGCCGATCGAGCTCCTCAGATTTCGGTACCGGAGCACGGCGGAGCCGGAGAGCAGCTTGTCGAATCCCGGCGACGTCGCGACGTTCTGGTAGTCCGGCAGGCGCTCCAGCCCGCCCCAGCCGCTCGCGGACAGGTCGAGAAGGAGCGATTTCGGCGCGTCGTCCATCAGCGTGCGGGAGTACCCCAGCGTCCCGCCGTAGCCCTTCCGGCTCACCTTCGTGGGCCCGCCCAGATCGTAGAAGGAGGCGCCGTTCCAGCGCGCCTCGAGATTCCACGGCGCGCGCGCCGCGCCGAGCGCCGCGTGCCAGCGTTCGCCCGCCGGCAGCCCGCGCGCGGGCGAATAGGAGAGGGAGAGGTCGATCGCATCCAGGCCGAGCGGATCGGAGAGGATCGCCTGGAGTCCCGCGGCCGTGTAGTCCTTGTACCCCTCGACGATCGGGTAGAGCGAGGCGAGCCCCAGATAGGATCCGGCGCGGTAGAGCCCCTCCTTCCGGATGAGCGAGTCGAGCGGCACCACCGAGGGAGGCGGCACGCGCCAGGTCGTCACCGCCGGGCGCCGCTCCGTGAGCGCCTGCCCCAGGAAGGTGATCGCGCTGACGTCCTGGAGCGGACGCGCCTCGATCGCTGCGGGGACGAAGCCCCCGCCCGCGTAGCGGAAGACGATGAGCGAATCGGCGCCGAGCGGAATGGGGCGGAAGAAGCCGGTCTCGGCATTGGTCACCACGCTCATCGAATCGCCGTCCAGGTCGTAGCGGAAGATGTTCGACACGCCGGTGTAGTAGGAGCTGCCGTAGAGGCGGCGGCCGTCGGGAGCGAAGACGAACCCGGCGGGGATCGACGCGCCGAAGTCGTAGAGCGAGACCGACGCGGTGTCGCCGGCGATCAGCGAATCGGTCTTCCACAGGCGGAGTGACTGCCGCCCGTTGATCTCGGCCACCGAGCCGGCGAGCAGCTTCCCGTCGGGAGAGATGTCGATGTCGTAGAGATCGCGGCCGAACGGAAACGTGGCGACCCGGGCGTAGTCGGTGTACGGCCGCAGCATGCGAACCAGGGTCGACACGCCGTTGAAGTGCCGGATCCCCCAGAGGGTGCCCTCCTTCGCGTCCCACGCGAGGTCCCCCACCCGCGCGTCCTTCTGGAGGACGCGGCTCTTCTTCGTGCGCAGGTCGTAGGCGCAGAGGTCGCGCCATTCGTTGTTGTCGGCCGTGTAGAAGATGGTGCGGGTCTCCGGATCGAACGCCAGGGACGAGACGAAGTAGAGCGCGGGACCCTTCACCTCGAGAAGCCGGCGCGGCGGCGCCGACGCGGCCGGGGCCGGCGCTCCGCCTCCGGCTTCCGGCGCGGCGCCCGCGATGGCTGGAGCGGTCTCCTCCCCGCCGGGCAGGGGCACGGCCACCAGCGACGCGGGCGCGCCCGGGTAGTACGCGGCGGCGATCAGGGAGCGCGACGCGGGATCGACGAAGGCGCGCGAGACGGAGCCGAGGGGACGGTCGGAGAGGTCGCGGTACCCCGTGACCGGATGGAGCCGGATCGAGTCGAGATTGGCGCTCTGGAAGCGCCGCTCCCAGGCGATCCAGCGCCGCCATTCCTCGTTCAGCGACCGCCCGTAGACCGAGTGGAACTGCCCCGCGAACCACCGATGCGAGCCGGGGCGGCGCGCGATCCACGTCATCAGCGAATCGGTGCCGTACTCGTACGCGAGATAGGTCATGAACCGGGTGCCGTAGAGATAGGAGTTCACGCCCACCTGGAAGTCGACCTTCGCCCCTTCCGACTCCAGCCCCAGCGGGTCGTAGAAGCGGCTTCCGTCCTTCGTCATCGCTCGGAAGACCATCTCGTCGTACGGGCCCTGCGCCCGCCCCAGCCCGCCCGCCATCCAGGTCTCCAGGAAGACGGCGGCCCCCTCGTGGTACCAGCGCGGCGCCGCGCGGCGCGGCGTCGTGAGGAACGAGTAGAGCACCGACTCGGGATGGCGCGAGGTGTCGCGCACCTTGCCGGCGAACAGGCCGCGGAAGAAGCGGTCCATCCCCGCCGCCTGGTCCAGCGCGGCGACGTGGACCCCCTCGTGGTTCATGGTGAAGTTGATCCGCTCGTTCGAGGGGCCCGTCTCGTAGACGAAGTTCACCGGCGCGATGTGGACGACCATGATGTCGCGCGGCGTCACCCCGACCCCGGCATTCCCGAAATCGGAGGCGTCGTCGAGGATCACGTTGACCTTCTCGCCGGGCCGGTAGTCGAAGAGGCGCTCGTGGAAGCGGATCGAGTTCTCGAAGCAGCGCGCGGCGTAGGGAGCGAGGAAGGAGAGGGCGGGCGCGGGATAGACGAGCCTCAGGTCGTCGGTCTCGAGGACGCGGAGCTGGGCGCGCGCGGGCCCGGCCCCGGTGGCGAGGAGGACGGCCGCGACGGCTCCGGCCCACCACCGCCGCGCGCCGCGCGCGCGCTCCTCCGGGCAAACGAACGAGGAGGCCCCCCCCACGGGGCCTCCCCGCCTGCGGCACTCGGGCGATCGGAGCCCGTCCTGCGTCACGCGATCCGGTGCATCGGTCGGTCCGTCTAGTTGCCGTTCTCGGTCGGCACGTTCGCGGTCCTGCCGTTCTCGGTCGGCACCAGCGCGGTCTTGCCATTCTCGGTCGGCACCTGCACCGTCTTGCCGTTTTCGGTCGGCACCAGCACCACCTTGCCGTTCTCGGTCGGCACCAGGACGAACCTGCCGTTCTCGGTCGGCACCCGGACGGTCTTGCCATTCTCCGTCGGCACCAGCACGGCCTTGCCATTCTCGGTCGGCACCAGCACCAGCTTGCCGTTCTCGGTCGGCACCACGATCGTCTTGCCATTCTCGGTCGGCACCACGATGGTCTTGCCGTTCTCGGTCGGCACCGTGATCGTCTTGCCGTTCTCGGTCGGCACCAGGACCGTCCTGCCGAACTCGGTCGGCACCAGCACCGCCTTGCCGTTCTCGGTCGGCACCAGGATCGTCTTGCCGTTCTCGACCGGCACCAGGATCGTCTTGCCGTTCTCGGTCGGCACGCTCACGGTCTTGCCGTTCTCGGCCGGCACCAGGATCGCCTTGCCGTTCTCGGTCGGGACCAGGATGAGCTTGCCGTTCTCCGTCGGCACGCGCACCGTCTTGCCGTTCTCGACGGCCACGAGGACCGCCTTGCCGTTCTCCGTCGGAACCAGCGAGACCTTTCCGTTCTCGGTCGGCACCCGTACCAGCTTGCCGTTCTCGGCCGGCACCAGGATGGTCTTGCCGAAATTGGGATCGGTCGAGATCTTGTGGAACAGGTCGCTCTGGAGGAACTCCTGGACCGCGGGATCGGACAGGTTCACGTCCTTGTCCGCGATCTGCTCCACCTGGTACCGCTTGGCTCCGCCGATCGTCCCTTCCACGCCCGAGCGAGGCGGGATGAGCCCCTTCATGGCCGCGATTCCGACCCCGGCCGCCACCACGAGACCCGCTACGACGACCCATCGTTTACCGTTCATGGGACCTCCCTCCTCTCGCGAACCGCCACCGCCTTGTCGCGCCGGCCGTTCGCATGCAAGACACCCATCGCGCCGGAAAGTTGGCGCGCCCTGCGAAAAAAAGCATCAGTTCGTTTTCGGCCCTGACAGGCCGGCGGCTGGGGCCGCGTTCGCCCGGAGCGCGCCTCGGACTGTCCCTCCCGGAGCCTCGACGGCGATGCGGATCGGAGCGTCCCCGGCGCCGGCGTCGATGACGAGACCGATTTCCGCCCGGTCCCGCCCGGCCTGGCGCACGCGGACCCAGCCGGGTCCGTACTCCACCCCGCCCCGTGAAGAAGGCATGGTCACGAGCCGCTCGACCCGGGACGCGCCCGGAGGAAGCTGGACCGTGACCAGGACCGGGTCGACGGCATCGGCCTGCACGGCCACCATCGCCCGGTCCTTCGACCGGAACACCTCGAACCGGACGTTCGCCCGGCCCAGCTCGAAGCTCTGGTCGTCCACCTTGGTTCCGGCGATGCCGCCGGCGACGCTGCCGGCCCCCCGGACGAGGGGCGCCATCACGCCGTCGGACGGCATGCTGCCGGTGCCTCGCCACAGGCCACTCCCCGAAGCCAGGGCGAAGACGACCACGCCCGCCGCGGCGCCCGCCGCGAACGGGATCATCCGGGGAACGATCCGCTCGCGCAGCTCCGCGCGAACGGCCTCGAACCAACCCTGGCGGGACGTTTCCGGACGACTCCCGATCGCGCGGAGAACGTTCTGCCGGAGGTCCGACGGCGGATCCTCGAGCGGGACCCGGTCCAGCATCCGGGCTACCGCCTCGTCGCTTTCGTTCTCGTCGTTGGCGCGCGGCTTCATGTCAGCGCGACTCCTTTCCGTTCCAGGATCGACCCGAGGAGCCTCCGCGCGGTGAAGAGGCGCGATTTCACGGTCTTCTCGGGAAGCTCGATCACGCGGCTCATCTCCTGATAGGAGAGCTGCGCGAAGTGCCGCAGCAGGATCACCTGCCGGTAGTCGGAGGGCAGCTCCTCGATGGCCTCATGGATGCGGGCGCTGGTTTCGCGCTCCTCCGACTCCGCTTCCGGCGACCGCTGCTCCGCGGGCGTCTCCTCGTCCAGCGCCTCATGGCGCGGGCGTCGCTGCACCAGGTTCAAGGTCTCGTTCCACAAGATCCGGTAGACCCAGCTGAAGAATTTCCGGCCCCGGTCGAAGGTCGCGAGCTTCTGGTACGCCTTGATGAAGGCGATCTGCGTGACGTCCTGCGCGTCCTCCCGGTTTCCCGTCATGCGGAGCGCCACGTTGTACAGGACCCGCTGATGGGCGGCGACCAGCTCGCCGTAGGCGTCGGCGTCGCCGTCCAGAGACCGGCGGATCAGCTCCGCTTCACGCGCTCCGTCCATACCTACACGGGCGGGCGCCGGAAGTTGGCGCGATTCCACGGCGAGGCGGCTACTCAATGAGGAGGACGCGGTCGAGCCCGGCGTAGCCGAAGATGCTGCGGATCCGCGGGCTCAGGTTGGTGAGGAGGAACGTATGGCCCCCCTGGTGGAGGCGCTTGTACGTTTCCAGGATGACGCCGATTCCGGCGCTGGAGATGTATTCGAGCTCGGAGAAATCGGCCACGGAGGGTCCCTGCAGGCGGCCGAGCGCGGCCAGCGCGGCGTCGGCCTGGGAGGCGTCCAGGCGGCCCACCAGACGTACGCGGTCCTCGCCCTCGAACCGAGCCTCGAACATCAGGGCGCGACCCGCTTCCGGACCGTGATCGTTCCGGAGCGCCCGTCGTGGTGGTACTCCAGGCCGTCGGCGAGCCGCTGCACGAGATGCAGCCCGAGGCCGCCCGCCTTGCGCTGGGCGATGGGCGCGTCGGGGAGTGCCCGGGGCCGGGTCACGTCCCAGGGGCGCGCGTCGAAGTCGCGCAGCACGAGGAGGACCGCATCCTCCTCGCGCCGGAGCCCGATGGCGACGGGCTCGTTCCCGCTTCCGTACTTCACCATGTTGGTGAAGAGCTCCTCCGCGATCAGGTCCAGATCGAAAGCGACCGTCCCGTCCAGCCCTTCGTCCCTGAGAAAATCGGCGATCATGCCGAAGATCGGCTCGAGGGAATCGAAGGATCGCGGGAAGCGCCGCTCGTCCACGCGCACACGATAGCCCGCGGTGGGCCGCCGGTCTCCCTATATCCCCCGGGCCGCGGCGGCCGGCGCGCGAAGCGCGCCTCTCGTGCCGAGCCGGAGGTTGGTGACGATGACGACGAGATGTCGCGACATGACCGGCCTCGCGTTTCGGGTGCCGTGGACGGCTTGTCGAGTCGGAGGAGGCGGGTCTGCGCCGGGGAGTGGCGCCTTCCCCCCGAGGGGCCACGAAGGGCTGAGCCTAGTCGGTCCGCCCCCGGGATTCAACGGGTCTGTGCGGATTCCCGCCGGACCCGGGCGCGGCGCCGGAGGTGGACCGGGGAATCGAACGCCCCCGCCGCGGTGCTTCGCGGCGGGGGCGCGATACGGGCGCCGTAGGATCGATAGACGCTTACTTGAGATGCTTCGAGACGAGCTTGGTCATCTCGAACATGCTCACCTGCTTCTTGCCACCGAAGATCGCTTTGAGCTTGTCGTCCGCGTTGATCATCGTGCGCTTCTTCGCGTCCTGGAGCTTGTTCTTCTTGATGTACGCCCACAGCTTCTTCGTCACCTCGGTGCGCGGCATCGCCTTCGCGCCCACCACTTCGGAGAGGGTCGCCGACGGCTGCATCGGCTTCATGAACGCGGCACTCGGCTTCCGCTTGGAGGCCGTTTTCTTCTTGGGCTTTGCTGCGGCGCGCTTCTTAGCTGGCATGCACCTCTCCTTTCGTGAACGTCGGCCGATCCGAACATGTCGGCGCCGAAGGGAAGTACTAGCAGATTCAGTGCTGGCGTACAGGGAAAAATGGTGATTTTCCGAGGGAAAACCGATGTTTTTCCCAGGAGAATCGCCCGAAAGGCGGGAGCCGGAAGAGGAAACGTGGAGCGCCGAAGAATAAAAGTGGAGCGGAAGACGGGATTTGAACCCGCGACAACCACCTTGGCAAGGTGGGGCTCTACCGGGCTGAGCTACTTCCGCTCACAGGGAACTTGTCGGTACGGCGGAGGGGATTCTAAACCCCCCCTTTTCCCCTCGTCAAGGGAGGCGGGGACGGCGGGCCGCCGCGGCGCCCCTCGCCCTCCATCGCTTCCAGCCAGCGGTTGAATCCCGACCCCATCCTGCGGGCCGCGTTCGCCTGGCGGTAGAGGTGGATGTACTTCCGCGCCGAGGACTCCCAGGAGAAATCGCGGGCCATGCCCTGGCGGCGGACACGCGCCAGCGCGGCCGGCTCGGCGAAGAGCGCCACCGCCTCTTCGGCGGCGCGGACCAGCGCCTCGGCCGTATAGGGTTCGAACAGGATTCCGGTCCCCTCCTCCCCGCGACGCGTCACCGGCTCCACCGTGTCGGCCAGGCCGCCCGTGGCCCGGACGACGGGGACGGTGCCGTAGCGCATGCTCATCATCTGGTTCAGCCCGCACGGCTCGTAGTGCGAGGGCATGAGGAAGAAGTCGGCCCCCGCCTCGATCCGGTGGGCGAGCGGGTCGTCGAAGCCGCGCCGGAACGCGACCCGGTCGGGGTGGCGCCGCGCCGCGCCCTCCAGGAACTCCTCGTACTCCCGCTCCCCGTTCCCGAGGAAAACCCAGCGCGCCGGGAGCGCGAAGAGGCGGTCGGCGGCCGCGCGGATCAGGTCCAGCCCCTTCTGCTCCACGAGGCGGGAGATCATCCCGAAGACCGCACGCCGCGGCGCGCGCGAGAGCCCCATCTCCTCGAGGAGCGCCTCGGTGCAGCGCTCCTTCGAGTCCAGGCTCTCCGCGTCGTAGCGCGCGGCGAGATGCCGGTCGGTGCGCGGATTCCAGGTCTTCACGTCGATGCCGTTCAGGATCCCCACCAGGTCGTTGCGCCGCGCGTTCAGCACCCCCTGCAGCCCGAAGCCGAACTCCTCCCCCGACTGGATCTCCTCGGCATAGCGCTCGCTCACCGTGACGAGCACGTCGGCGAAGTGGATCCCCGCCTTCAGGAAGTTCATCTTCCCCCAGAACTCGAAGGGCGAGAGCGGATGGAAGAGATCCTCCGGGAAGCCGGCGGCGCGCATCGTCTCGGGCGGGTAGACCCCCTGATAGCCGAGGTTGTGGATGGCCAGGATCGTCGCCGTCATCTGGAAGAAGGGATCGTCGGCGAGGAGCGTCTTGAGATAGGCCGGAGCGAGCGCCGTCTGGTGGTCGTTGGCGTGGATCACCTCGGGGGCGTAGGCCGCCGCGCGAAGCGCCTCGAGGGAGGCGCGCGCGAAGAAGACCCAGCGCTCGGCGTTGTCGGCGAATGGGGTCCCCGTGCTGGGATCGGCGTAGACGCCGTCGCGGCCGAACCAGGTCTCGTTCGCCAGAAAGAAGTGGTGCAGGTGTCCGGGCAGGCCCGCCTGATGAAGACGGTAGAGGAGGGCTGTCTCGTCCCGCCCCGACACGGGGACCTCGACCTGCCCGACCAGCTCGAGCGTGGCCCCTTCGGGCAGCGCGAGATCTCCGTAGCGCGGGAGGACCACGGCCACCGAGCAGCCGAGATCCGCCACGGCGCGGGAGAGCGCGCCGGTCACGTCGCCCAGCCCGCCCACCTTGGCGAAGGGGACGCACTCGGCGCTCAGGATGGCGACGCGGAAGCGCTGGGCCATGGCTACGGAGAGGGCGGCGCCGCGGCGCGCTCGGGCGCGCGCAGCCGCTCCGCGGCCTCTTCGGGCGGAACGGCGTTGATATAGGCGCCGGTCCCCCATTCGAAACCGGAGGCCATCGAGAGCTTGGGCACGATCTCCACGTGCCAGTGATACCACGGAAGCGAGGGGTCGCGCGCGGGCGCGGAATGGATCAGGAAGTTGTAGCAGGGGCGGTCGAGCGCCGCGCGCATGCGCCGGAGCGTCGAGCCGAGGAGCGCGGCCAGGGCGTCCAGCTCCGCCCGCTCGGCCGACGTGAAGGACGATTCGTGCCGGAGCGGGAGGATCCAGGTCTCGTAGGCGAACCGCGAAGCGTAGGGCGCCAGCGCGACGAAGCGGTCGTCGCGCGCGATGAGGCGGTCGCGCGCCTCGAGCTCGTGCGCGATCATGGCGCAGAAGGAGCAGCGCCCCGTCTCGCGCCAGCGCCGCTCGCACTCCGTGAGCTCCTCGCGCGCCACGTTCGGGATCACCGGCGTCGCGAGGAGCTGGATATGGCTGTGCTCCTGCGAGGCGCCGGCCCAGGCGCCGTAGTTCTTGAACGGAAGCACGTAGCGCACGCGCGGGTCGGACGCGTGCGCGCGGGCGCGGTCGCGGCAGACCTCGAGCACCTCCGCGATCCGCTCCACGGCAAGCTCCGAGAGCTCCGCGTCGTGCTCGGGCGACTCGATGATCACCTCGTGGGCCCCCACGCCCTCCATTCGCTCGTAGATCCCGTCCCGGACCCGCTCCGCCGCTCCCGAGGGACGGAGCGCCGCGAACTTGTTCGGGATGACGCGCGTTCTCCATCCCGGCGCGTCGGGGCGGGAATCGGGATCGCGCCGCGCGTCCACCTCGGGCGGCGTGTGCCCCTCGTTCCCCGGGCAGAAGGGGCAGGGTCCGGCGGCCGCGGCGGCCGTGGACGGAGGAGGCGCGGACGAGGGGCGCCGGCCGCGTTCGGGCGCGATCACCACCCAGCGCCCCGCGATGGGGTCCTTGCGCAGCTCGGGCGCCTCCGGGGACGTCTCCACGGCGCGAAGTCTACTACGGGCTCGAACGGGTCCGAAACGCGCCCGGGTACCCCGCCCGGGCCGCCCGGTCGCGAAGCGCCTGCGCCTCCGCCTCGGTCGCGAACGCCCCCAGCCGGACCTTGTAGAGGGACCCCTCGCGCTGGATGACGAGCTCTGCCTGGAGCCGCCGCGCCGCGGCGCGTCCCACCCGTTCCGCCTCGGCGCGGCTCTCGGAAGCGTGGATCTGCACGCGCCAGAGCCCCTCCGAGGGCGCAGGAGCGGCCGAATCGCCTCCCGAGGGCCCAGGCACCGATTCCGGCGCGGGCGTGCCGGAGGGACGCTCCGGCGCGTCCGGGGCCGGCGCGGGCGGCGCCTGGGCGCCTCCCCGGGGCACCGGGTCGGGGAGCGTCGCCAGCTCCCGGGGGGTGATCTGCTCCGAGGGGTCCAGGCGAGCGGGAGCGCCGGCCGGGCGCTCGGAGGGGACCGGCTCCGGCGGCAGCTCGGCGCGCCGCGTCGGAGGGGCGGGCGCCTCGTGGTCGGGCTCCGCGGGCGCGGCCGCCTCTCCGCGGCGCGGGGCGTGGGCGCACCCGCCGAGGGCGAGGGCCGCCAAGAGGGCCGCGAGGAGCGCGGCGGGCGCGAGCGGCCGGCGGAGGCGCCGGACGGGGCCGCCGCTAGAGGAACGCATCGCCGCCGGGCTCGGCCTTCAGCCGGGCCACCAGCGCGCGCACTTCCTGCACGCGATCCTTCGGGCAGACCAGGGTGGCGTCCGGGGTGTGCACGATGACCAGGTCGCGCGCGCCCACGGCGGCGACCAGCCCGCCGTCGGCGAAGGCGACCACGCCGTCGGAGTCGAGGAGGATCGTCCTCCCCCGCGTCACGTTCGACCCCGATCCCTCCGCCGCCTCCCCCTGCCCCAGCGCCGCCCACGAGCCGAGATCGTCCCAGGCGAACCCGGCGCGCGCCACGAGGGCGCGCGCGCTCCGCTCCATCACCGCGACGTCGATCGAGACCGACGGGGCCGCACCGTAGTAGCGCAGGAGCGCCGCCTCGTCCTCGGCGAGCCGCGCGGGGAGCGCGGGAAGGAGCTCCGCGATCTCGGGCGCGTGCGCGCGGATCTCCTCCAGCATGACCCCCGGCGGAAAGAGGAACATCCCCGCGTTCCAGAGATGCCGTCCGTCCGAGGCGTAGCGGGAGGCGGTCGCCAGGTCCGGCTTTTCGCGGAACGCCGCCACGGTCGCCAGCGGCGAGCCGGGCGCCGTGGCGGCGCCCACCTCGATGTAGCCGTAGCCCGTCTCCGGACGCGTCGGCGGCATGCAGAAAGTCACGATCGCGCCGCGCTCGAGCGCGGCCTCGCCCGCGCGGACCAGCTCCTCCCGGAAGCGCTCCGCCGGCTCCACGCGATGGTCGGAGGGGAGCACCGCGACGACGGCGTCCTCCCCTGCGTCGCGCAGCCACCAGGCCGCCAGCGCCACCGCGGGCGCCGTGTTCTTCCCCACCGGCTCCCCCACCACGTGGTGGTGCGGGATCTCCGGAACGGCGTCGCGCACCGCGCCCGCCAGGTCGCGCGCGGTGATGACGAACGTGTCGCGCGGCAGGGCGGCTCCACGAAGCCGCGCCAGCGTGTCGGCCAGCATCGAGCGTTCGGAGAGGAGCGGCAGGAGCTGCTTCGGCCGGGCGCGGCGCGAGAGCGGCCAGAAGCGCTCGCCGCGCCCTCCCGCCAGGATCACCGGGTGGAGTCGCATGCGTGGAGCGGTATCACACGGTGCTGCGGGAGTCTAGTAGGCGCCCCGGCCCGAGATCACGGCGGGCACCGTGAGGAGGAGGATCCGCGCGTCCATGGCCGGCGAGTAGCGGTCCACGTACTCCAGATCGAGCCGCATCCACTCTTCGAAGGAGAGGTCGCTTCGGCCGGAGATCTGCCAGAGGCAGGTGAGGCCGGGACGCACCGCCAGGCGGCGCAGCATCCACGGCTCGTAGCGCTCCACCTCCTCGGGAAAGGGAGGCCTCGGGCCGACCAGGCTCATGTGTCCCTGGACCACGTGCCAGAGCTGCGGCAGCTCGTCGAGCGACGTCTTCCGGAGCAGGCGCCCCACCCGCGTCACGCGGGGGTCGTTGGTCAGCTTGAAGGCGGGCCACTGGGATTCGTTCAAGTGCAGCAAGAGGCCGCGAAGCTCCTCGGCGTCCTTCTGCATGGAACGGAGCTTCAGGAAGGTGAACTTGCGCCCGCCGCGCCCCACGCGCACGGCGCGATGGAACACCGGGCCCGGCGAGTCGAGCTTCACGAGGACGGCGGCGACCGCGATCACGGGGAGCGCCACGATGGAAAGAACGGACCCCAGGGCCAGATCGAGCGCCCGCTTCCCGAACCGACGGTAGGCCCCCATGCCGCGCAATCTACCACGCCCCGTCGCGGCCCGCGTCCGCCGGGGGAAAAGGAAGAGGGCCGCGGCTTGCGCCGCGGCCCTGAGTTCCCTACGACCGACCCTCGAACAGCGGACTACTTGAGGATCGTGATGCTCTTCACTTCCGATCCGTCGAACTGCGACCAGACCTTCACGAAGTAGACGCCCGAGGCCAGCTTGGAGCCGGTCGAGGAACGCCCGTCGATCGTGTAGTCGTGGTACCCAGCCTGCATCGTCGTCTCATCCGTGATCGTCTTCACCAGGCGGCCCTGCGGGTCGAACATCTGGACCCGAACGGCGCCCGGCTTCGTCGTCATGAAGGAGAGCTTCGCCTGCGGGTTGAGCGGGTTCGGCGAAATGCTCGCCGCCAAGAACGTTCCGTTCGACTTCACGATGAGCTGCATCGTGGCCTTGAACTGCCCGCCGCCGATGAGAGTGCCCGTGATGTCAACCGTGACGGTATTGGAGCCGGACGGGAGTCCGGTGAACAGCGTGCGCAGATTCGCCTTGGTGAAGCACGCCGTGATCTCCGTGATCCCATCCGCGTTCTTGTCACCGTCGATGGACGTCTTCGACGGATCGGCGAGGACGGAGTTGTTCGAGCCGCTCGGATAGACCATCCGGATGCTCGCGAGATTCACGTCGTTGGTGCTGAACGTTCCGCCGTCCGGCTGGACCTGGACGCACGAGTACGGCTTGCCCGCCGCCAGCGAGATGGTCTTGTTGCCACCCGTAGCGAAGGCCGTCGCCGAGAACGTGTCCGAGATCGTCGCCGTCGTGGTGGCCGTGGACGACTGTCCATTCGCGGTAACCGTCAGCGTGACCGTGTAGGTTCCGGCCGCGGCGTACGCATGCGAGGTCGTCGCACCCGTGCCCGTGGAGCCGTCACCGAAGTCCCACGCGTAGGTCAGCGCGTCGCCGTCCGGATCGGACGAGCCCGTGCCATTGAAGTTCACGTTGACGCCCGTGATACCGGTGTAGGGGCCGCCCGCGTTGGCGATCGGCGCACGATCCACGTTGTTCACCGTGATCGAGGTCGTCGCATTCGCGCTGCCGCCGTTTCCATCGGCGCCATGGAACGTCACGCTGTAGCTGCCCGCCTGGGTGAAGCTCGGCGTCCAGCTGAAGGTGCCCGTGTTGTTCCCGTTGTCCGTGAAGGTCGAACCGGACGGGAGACCGAGTGCCGTGAGGGTCACGTGGTCGCCGTCAGGATCCGTCGCCGTCACGTTGAACGTGATCAGGGTGCCTTCGTTGCCCGAGGCCGTGGCCGGAGCCGTGACCACCGGGTTCTGGTTCGCGTTGGTCACCGTGACGGCCGTCGTCGCCGAGCCGCTGAGCGCGTTCGACGCCGTGAACGTCACGTTGTAGGTGCCCGCATCGGCCAGCGTCGTCGCCCAGCTGAACGTCCCCGAGGTGTTCGAGGCGTTCGCCGTGAACGTCGCCGTGCCGGGAAGCGGAGCCGCGGTGAGCGAAGCGATCGCGTCACCGTCCGGATCGGACGCCGTCACCGTGAAGGTGATCGTCGTGCCTTCCGCACCCGAAGCCGTCGGCGGAGCCGTAACCACCGGCGCCCGGTCGACGTTGTTCACCGTGATGCTCGTGGAAGCCGAACCCGTCAGGGCGTTCGACGCCGTGAACGTCACGCTGTAGGAGCCCGCCTGCGTGAACGACGGCGTCCAGCTGAAGGTGCCGCTCGTGTTGCCGGCGCCAGCCGTGAACGTCGCGCCCGCCGGGAGCGGAGCGCCCGTGAGCGAAGCAATGGCGTCACCGTCCGGATCCGAGGCGCTCACCGTGAAGGTGATCAGGGTTCCCTCGTTGCCGGAAGCCGTCGCGGGAGCCGTAACCACCGGAGCCCGGTCGACGTTGGTGACCGTGATCGCCGTCGTCGCCGAACCCGAGAGGGCGTTCGTCGCCGTGAACGTCACGTTGTAGCTGCCCGACTGGCTGAAGCTGGGCGTCCAGCTGAACGTGCCCGACGTATGGGCCGCGTTCGAGGTGAACGTCGCGCCCGACGGAAGCGGAGCCGCCGTCAGGGTCGTGATCGCTTCGCCATCCGGATCCACCGCCGACACCGTGAAGGTGATCAGCGTGTTCTCAGCACCCGAAGCCGTCGCGGGAGCCGTGACCACCGGAGCCCGGTCGCCGTTCGTAACCGTGATGACCGTCGTCGCCGTGCCCGTGAGGGCGTTCGACGCCGTGAACGTCACGTTGAACGTGCCGGTCTGCGCGTTGGTCGGGGTCCAGCTGAACGTCCCCGAGGTGTTCGTCGCGTTCGCCGTGAACGTCGCGCCCGAAGGCAGCGGAGCGCCGGTCAGCGAAGCAATCGCGTCGCCGTCGGGATCCGAAGCCGTCACCGTGAAGGTGAGGAGCGTGTTCGAAGCGCCGCTCGCCGTCGCCGGGGCCGTCACGACCGGAGCACGATCGGTGTTCGTGATCGTGATCGCGGTGGTGGCCGAGCCGCTCAGCGCGTTCGTAGCGGTGAAGGTGACGGAGTAGCTGCCCGCCTGGGTGAAGTTCGGCGTCCAGGAGAGCGTGCCGCTCGTATTGCCCGCACCCGCCGCGAACGTCGCGCCCGCCGTGATGGCCGTGCCCGTAGCGGTGAGCGTGGTGATGGGATCCGCATCGGGATCCGAAGCCGTCACCGTGAAGGTGATCAGCGTGTTCTCGTTACCCGAGGCGGTCGCGGGAGCCGTGACCACCGGCGGCCGGTCGCCGTTCGAGATCGTGATCGCCGTCGTCGCCGAGCCCGAGAGGGCGTTC
>DASQJL010000061.1 GCA_035631035.1 Candidatus Binatia bacterium
GGTCAAGTCCGACCGGCGCGCCCCCAGCGCCTTCCGGAGGCCGATCTCACGGGTCCGCTCCGTGACCGCGACGAGCATGATGTTCATGATCACGATGCCGCCCACCACGAGGGAGATCGCCACCAGCGCGATCGTCCCGGCGAAGATCCCGCCCGTCAGCGACTGGTAGAGCGCGCGGAAGGTCTCCGCCGTCGAGATGCCGAAATCGTCCGGCTTGCCGAGCGGAACATGGCGCTCGGAGCGGAGGACGACGCGCGCCTCGTCCTCGACCCGCTCCAGGGGGACTCCCGGCAGTGCCTTGACCGTGATCGTGAGCGAGCGGTGGGCGCCGAACATTTTGTCGTACTGGCCCAGGGTCGTCAGGACGAGGTTGTCCTGGCTCTGCCCCAGGACGTTCCCTTTCGGCTTCAGCACTCCGATCACCAGGAGCTCCTGCCCCGCGACCTTGAGCCGCTGGCCGATCGGGTCCACCCGCGGATAGAGCGCGGAGGCGACCTCGGAGCCAACGACGGCGACGGGACGCCGCCGGTCCACGTCGGAGGGATCCAGGTGCCGGCCCTCCACCACCTCGAAGTTCCCCACCTCCTCGTACCCGGCCGTCGTGCCGCGGACGGTCACGTTCGCGAGCTCGTTCCGTCCGGCGCGAACCCGCTTGGAGGCCTCCACCTGGGCGACGACCCGGGACGCAAGGCGCATCCGCGTCTCCAGCGCCCGCGCTTCGCGAAGCGTCAGGTCCCGCCGCTTCTCCGCTTCGCGGAACGCGTCGTCGTTGGTGATCAGGCCGAACTTGTCGATGTAGACGACCTGGAGCCCCTGCTCGAGGATCTTCTCGCCGACGTAGGTGTTCACGCCGTCGATCACCGCGACCACCATGATGACCGACATGACGGCGACGACGTTGCCGAGAACGGTGAGGACCGACCGGAGCTTGTTCGCGCGGATCGCGTCCAGCGCGATCTTGAGATTCTCGCCCTGCGCGGCCCAGAACTGGCGGCGGGTGCGCGCGGGCCCGGTCACGACGGCGCGGCGGGGACGGCCGGAGCGGGCGGCGCGGCCGGACGGGGCGCCTGCGCGCGGTCGCTCTCGATCAGGCCGTCGCGGAGCCGGATGACGCGCCGCGCGTGGGCGGCGATGTCCTCTTCGTGGGTGACCAGGATGACCGTGTTCCCGCGGCCGTTGATCTCGGCCAGGAGGGCCATGATCTCGATCCCCGTCTTCGAGTCGAGGTTTCCGGTCGGCTCGTCGGCGAGCACGATCGAGGGCCGGTTCACGAGGGCGCGCGCGATGGCGACGCGCTGGCGCTGCCCGCCCGAGAGCTCGTTGGGGCGATGGTGCATGCGATCGGCCAGCCCGACCTGGGCCAGGAGATCCCGCGCCCGCTCGTGCCGCTCCTTGGACGGAGTGCCCGAGTAGATGAGCGGCAGCTCCACGTTGTGCAGGGCGTCGGCGCGCGGAAGCAGATTGAAGGTCTGGAAGATGAATCCGATCTCCTGGTTCCGGATCCGCGCGAGTTCGTCGTCCTCCCGCTCGCGAATCTCGGTGCCGCGGAGCTGGTAGGAGCCGCTGGTGGGGGTGTCGAGGCAGCCGATCACGTTCATCAGGGTCGACTTGCCCGACCCCGAGGGTCCCATCACCGCGACGTACTCGCCCTTGGCGATGTCGAGCGAGACGCCGTCCAGCGCATGCACCTCGTCCGCGCCCATCACGTAGATCTTGCGGAGATCCCGGATCCGGATGAGGGGCGCACCGTCGGCGCGCGAGGGCTCGGGTTCGGTCACTTCTTCTCCTGGGGACGTTTCGGCTCTTCGATCTTCACCCGGGCCTCCGGCTTGAGATTCCGGAGCACGCGAAAGGGACCCGTGATGACCTTGTCGCCGGGCTTCAGGTTGCCGGCGACCTCCATGTCGGTGTCGCTCGTGATCCCGGTCGTCACCTTCCGGAACTGGGCGGCGCCGTTCACGATGACGAACACCCCCTTGATCTCGGCGCCGGGCTTCCCCGCCGAATCGGCCGGCGCCGTCGCGGCGGCGGCGCCCTTCGTCTTCGCCCGCCGTCCCTTCACGGCGGGCTTCAGCTCCTCGGGCGTGCGCACCACCACCGACTGGATCGGAACGGTGAGGACGCCGTCCTTCTCCGCGGTGCGGACCTCGACGTCGGCGGTCATCCCCGGCCGCAGGGAGGCGGGGGGATTTTGGATCGCCACGTCCACCTCGAAGTTCGTCTGCTGCTCCTGGGTTCCCGCCTCGGAGATCTTGGGCGAGTTCGCGATCTCGACCACGCTGCCGTGGAGGGTGAGGTCGGGAAAGGCGTCCACCTTGACGGTGACCGGCTGGCCCAGCGCCACCGAGCTCACGTCGGTCTCGTCCACGTCGGCCTCGACCTTCATCGCGCTCATGTCGGCGATGGTGAGGATCACGGTACCCGGGTTGTTCATGGTGCCGGTGACCACGATCTCGCCGCGCTCGATGGCGAGCTGGGTGACGGTGCCGGGGATCGGAGCGTAGAAGGCGGTCTTCCTCAGATTGTCGCGCGCGCCGGCCAGCGTGGCCACCGCCCGCGCGACGTCCTCGCGGCCGGCGTCGACGCGCGCCTTGTCGGCGTTCCGCTGCGTGCGCGCGGCCTCGACCTCCTCCGGAGAGACCAGCTTCTTCACGTAGAGGGCTTCCTTGCGCTGCAGGGAGGCGTCCGACTGCGCGAGCGAGGCGTCGGCCAGCCGGAGATTCGACCGCGCGGCCTCGAGGGCGGCTTCCGACTCGCGCACCCGCGACCGCACCTGCGTGTCGTCCAGCTGGAGCAGGAACTGCCCCTTCCGCACCACGTCCCCCTCCTTGACGGCGAGGCGCACGACTTCGCCGGGAACGTTGGCGGAGAGCTTGACCTGGGTCACCGGCTGGATCCGCCCCGGCGCGCGCACCGTGGAGGCGATCTTCCCGCGCTTCACGTCGGCGGCCTGCACGGCGGTCTTGGCGCCGCCGCCCCGAGCGAGGTTCGCGACGACGATCGCGGCCAGCAGCACGGCGCCGACGGCCACGAGCAGGATGGTGCGGGTCTTCGCCTTCATGCGCCTCCGGGTTCCGGGGTCCGTGGAGCGGTTCGCCGCGCGGCGCGCGGCCTAGTACCGCCGCTCGCCGATGGCACGCTCGAGATCGGCCTCGGCCGTGCGGGCATCGGCCTGCGCCTCGACCAGGCTCTGCCGCGCCTGCGCGAGGCTCACCTCGGCGTTCAGGAGGTCGAGGAACGTCCCCGCCCCCAGCTCGTAGCGGCTCTTGGAGAAGTTGTAGTCCTCCTCGGCCGACGCGACGCCCTCCTGCGCGACGCCGATCCGCTCCACGGCCTCGCGCAGGGCGAGCCAGGCCTGCTGCACCTCTACCGCGACGTCCAGCTCGAGCTGCCGGCGGTTCGCCTCCGCTTCGGCCAGAACACCCTTCGCCGAACGGATGTTCCCCTCGATCGCCAGCCCGTCGAAGATCGGCAGGGAGACGCGGAGTTCGCCCTGGCGGTCCGTCCCGGAGATCTCCTCCTGGCTGGACGAGCCCCCAACCTCGAAGTCGTTCGTGGTCTTCTTGTGCGACACGAAATAGGAGGCGGTGAGCTGAGGCAGTCGCGCGCCCCAGGCGCCGGTCACCCCGGAACGGGCCGCCCGTTCGGCCGCATGCGCGCTCTCCAGGCTGGGACGCTTGTCGAGCGCGGTCCGGACCGCCGCGGCCGAATCGGGGACCGCGACCCCTTCCTCCAGGATCGGCTCGACCGCGATCGACGTCTCCGGAGGCAGCCCGATCACCTGCTTCAGGCGGGCGGTCTGGATCTGCACCTGATTGTACGCGCGAATGCGGTCGAGCTGGGTCTGCGCGCGCCTGGCCCGCGCCTTGAGCACGTCGCCCCGCGCCACGGTGCCGACTTCGAAGAGCGCCTCGGACCGGCGCTCCTCATCGCGGGCGAGCAGCTCGGACTCGCGCGACACCGCCGCGAGGCGCTCCGCCTTGAGCAGGTTGAAGTACTGCTGCTTCACCCGGAAGGCCACGGTGTTCCGCGTCTCGGCCTCGCTCCAGCGCGCCCCCTCGTGCAGCCGGTCGCGGCGCCGCTTCTCCATCCAGCTCGGCACGCTGATGAGATTGGTCTGCGCGGTGGCATCCAGGTCCGTTTCGTCGCTCCGGGACAGAGAGACCTCGACGAGGACGGTGGAATCGCCCTGCTGCACGGGGACGAACTGGGTGTTGTTCTGCTTATCGGGCCAGAATCGGCTCCGGGATCCCGCCACGGAGAGCGACGGCAGGATGCCGCTCCACGCCGAGAGCGCCGACCCGCTCGCCTGCCGGGTGCGCGCTCGCGCCACCAGGACGTCTCCGTTCTGCCGCAGGGCCGTTTCGACGCAGCGAGCCAGGCTCCAGCGCTCCCCCTGCGCGACCGGCGGAGGCAGCGAGTCGGCGCCGAAGTGATCGAACGTCGTCGTGTCCGCGCGCGTCTGGGCGCGGGCGGGCGAGGCGGGTGGCACTGCGAGGATCCATGCGAGCAGCAGGAACGCGGGCCGAAGCTCCCCGCGGGCACGAGCCCAAACCGATGACGACGGCATTCCTATCCCCCTCGAGACGGTGGCGCGGACGATGGCGGGTCCCCGGACTCCTTCAGTACGTCCGGAGGTCTCCTTCCGTTTCATGGAGGCGGGCGGTCACCGGTTCGCCGAGAGGATCACGGCGAGGATCACGCCGGGAAGGATCGCCAGGACGCCGAATCCGAAGCCGCGCTTCGAGTAGGTCCCAACGGCCAGGGCGCCGATGGCATTCCCCCAGAGGAAGAGCGGATCGGTGAGCGTGTCGATCGCGCGCACGCCGAATCCCGTGGAGTCCCCGAAGAGCATCCCCAGCCCCAGCCGCACGTCGAAGGAGCGGTTCGCCAGGATCAGGCCGACGCGCACGAGCTGGTCCACGAGCTGCACGATGCCGGCAAAGGCGACCGCGGAGAGGTAGTGCGCGAAGCGGAGCCGCGCTCCCATCATGAGGTTGGCCATGAAGAAGAGGATCGCGGCCCCGGACAGGAGTCCCACGGCGGTGGCGACCGGCGCGGTGAGGACGGTGATGATCAGGCCGCCGGTGCCCTCGAAGAAGCTCTGCACCTGCTCGATCGCCCGCGGATCCTTGCCCTGCGCCTCCATCTTGGCGATGGTCTGCTCGGCCACGATGCCGGAATGGAAGAGCACGAACGCGATCGTCGTCTGCACGACGAGGAGGATGATGAACGCGAGCAGGAACCGCGGCCGCTCGCGCATCGACTCGAACGTGGCCCGCGGCCGGATGAAGACGCCGATCAGCCGTCCGATCGGACCCGGATCCGGGGGAGGCGGCAGCACCGCGAGATCGGTGCCGCCTTCGACGACGTCTCCGGCGGTCGTCCTGCCTCCGCCTCCCGTCACGACATTCACTGAATCGTCCATCGCCCCTCTCCGCCAGAGTTCACGACCCGGCGCGTCGATGCGCGCAATCCCTTGATTCGCGGGAAGTTGTGCCTACGGTATGAGCGTGAATCTAGGCGCACGGGAGTGGCACTGTCAAGACGCTCCCCCGGGGACATTGGATACGCGATTACTGCGTGAAGTTGACCGGGATCTCCACCCAGACTGCAACCGGACGGCCATGCGCCATCGCGGGCCGGAACCGCCAGCGAACGAGACCCTCCTGCGCCGCGTCGCCGAGGATCTTGTTGCCGCTCTTCACCCATGCGCGGCCCACCGTGCCGTCCGCCTTGACGAGCACTTCGACCAGCACGCGACCGGTGATCCCGGCGTCCCTGGCGATCTGCGGATAGATGGGCTTGGGAGCGTCGATCGGCACGGGAGGAACGTCCACGTCCTTGATGAGGAAGACCTGATTGGGATCGGGAGCCGCGGGGGGCGGTCCGCCCGTATCGCCGGAGTTGGAAGGCCCTCCACCCGAGGGGACGGATCCGGGGGGCGGGTCGAGAACCCCGACGCCCGGGAAATCGGGTATGGGAAGGGTCGTGACGTCGACCGGGATGACCGTTCCGGTCTGGCTCGCCGTGGTGGAAGGAGCGCCCGGAGGAGCCGGCGGGAGCGGAATCGCAATCGCCGGCGGCTCCCGAAAGACATCGACCGCGCGGTCATAGGAGCGAAGGAGGACGTCGTCCCCGCCTCCGTGAAGACGCAGGAACGCCAAGAGCAGGACGACGTGGATCGCCCCCGAAAGAAGGAGCCCGCGTCGCAGGTATTCCCGCGAGCGGGCGTGCACCTCGAAGCGGGCCGAAGAGCCGGAGGCGTTCCCCGGGTCCGCTCCCCCGACGGTCTCCAACAGCAGAGCGTTCATGGCGCCCTCCCTTCCCATCCGGCGGCCGCGCGCGCGGCGATGCGGCGGGGGGAACGGCGAGGGGACCCTGTCGAAAACAGGCCGTCTCGCGTCCCGGGAGGTCCCGGGACGCCCGGCATCAGAAGTGGAAGTTGATCGGAATCTCCACCCAGACCGCGACCGGCTTGTTCTGGCTGAGCGCCGGCTTGAACACCCACTTCTTCACGGCGTCGGTGGCCGCGGCGTCCAGGTAATTGACGCTGCGCTTGACCTTCACGTCCTTCACGCGGCCGTCCTTGCCGACCAGCACGTGGAGGATCACCTGTCCCTGGATCTGCGCCTCACGGGCCATCTCCGGGTACACGGGGTCGACCTTCGATACCGGCGTCGGAGGGTCTTCGAAATAGACGAACTCCCCCTCGCTCGGCGTGTCGTCGGCCTTGATGACCAGCGAGTCCTTGCCCGCCTGGCCATAGCCGCTCACGGGCGCGATCGACTGGGAAAGCTCCTGCTGCGTCATGATCGTCTGCTCGGGCGCCTGCGCGTCCGGCACCGGCACCGGCGTTCCGATGGTCGGCTTGGCGATGTTGGGCGTGCTGATCACCGGCGGCGGCGGCGCCGAGGAGAGGGGCGGCGGCGGCGGCAGCGTCTCCATCCGGATCACGCGTCCCGTGTAGGCCACCTCGTCCGGCGGGTGGTAGAGCTTGGTGGCGAGATAGATCCCGATCAGGGCAAGGTGCACGGCGCAGGAGATCATCAGCGCGCGCCGGAAAATGCGCTGCCCATGGGCCTTGAGATCGGACGCGCCCATCGGGACGCGTTCGAGGGTCGTCGCTCTCATCGCGCTCACAGAGCCTCCACCTCCTGCTTCTCCTTCGGCTCGAGCGGAGCGAGCGAGAACCGGTTCAGCTCGGCGAACTGGAGCTGATCGATCAGGTTGACCATGTACTTGTACTTCACCTGGCGATCGATCTTCACCAGCACGACCAGCTTGGGATTCTTCTTCCCTTCCACTTCGAAGGTCTTCTCGAGCTGATTGAACTGGGCGAGCTGGAACGGCTGGTCGCCGATCTTCCAGAACGCCCGCACGCCCTTGGTCGTGTCCGCGTCCGCGATCATGCGGAGGGTCATGACGTTCGACTGCGCGATCTGGACCTGCGCCTTGGGATCGGGCGGCAGGTTGATCTCCAGCGCCTGCGGCTTGCGGAACACCGTCGTGCACATGAAGAAGATCAGGAGCAGGAACGCCACGTCGACCATCGGGGTCATGTCGACGCGGATCCCGATACGCTTCGGCTTCCGCTTTCGCAGTCCGCCTTTTTTGTGTTTTGCGCCGGTTTCTGGACTGTCTACGGCACCCATCGAGGGCGACTCCTTATCGGCTCAGGATCGGCGGCTCAGCTGTGGAGCGCCGTCTTCTTGCTCGCCACCAGGTCGGTGACGAGGCTGAACGTGATCGTGTTGGTCCGCTGCATGATCGCCATGACGTCTTCCATCGTGCCGTAGCTCGAGTCCTTGTCGGACTTGATCGCGACGCGGAGGCGGGGATTCTTCCTCCGCTGATCCAGCACGAGGTTCTCCAGGCTGGCCAAGTCCGTGAACTCCTGCTGGTTCTTGCCGACCTGCCAGAGGAGCCGGTTGTCCTTGGTGATGGAGAGCACGAAGACGTCCGACTCCGGGACTTTCAGGTTGGAATGGCTGTCCGGCAGCGAGACCGGGACCTTCTGCGGCGGATCGAACTGGGACGTGGACATGAAGAAGATCAGCAGCAGGAACGCGACATCGACGAGCGGCGTCATGTCGATCTTGATGCCGATCCGCTTCATCTTTTTCGCGGCCATGTTACTTCGACGCTTCCTTGATCGAGAGCACCTCGATCACTTCCAGCGTCGCCTCGTCCATCATGTAGTTGAAGTTGTCGATCATCGTGACGAACACGTTGTAGAGCACGATCGAGAAGATGGCCACGAAGAGGCCGCCGGCGGTGTTGATGAGCGCCTCGGAAATTCCGACGGCGAGCTTCACCGCGTCCACCGAGCCCGTGTGGCCGAGCGCGGCGAACGACCGAATCATCCCGATCACCGTGCCGAGGAGCCCGACCATCGTGGCGATCGAGGCGATCGTGGCCAGCGCGATCAGGTTCCGCTCGAGCAGCGGCACCTCGAGCATGTTGGCCTCTTCCATCGCCTTCTGCACTTCCTGGATCTTGGCCTGGCGGTCGAGCGGAGCATCCCGGACGATCGAATAGCGATCGAGGCCGGCGCGCAGCACGTTGGCGAGCGACCCGCGCTGCTTGGAGCACAGGTCCGCGGCGCCCTCGACATCCAGCGCGTCGATCTTCTGGCGCACCTTGCGGAGGAACGTGGGGGCTGGCTCACGGCCCTTCGCGCGCATGAGCGTGAAGAGACGCTCCAGCGTGAAGGTGACCGACATGATCGAGAGCATGATCAACAACGCCACGAGGGGACCGCCCTGCTTGATGTACTCCGGCAGGAAATTGTAGATGGCGATCGAAATCCCCAGCGCGACCACCGCGACGATGGTGACGAACAAACCCTGTCTCACTGCGATTCCTCCTTAGATGCCCTGGCAGGCGGATCGGGTGGATCCCGACGACGAAGGAGTATGCCCCAGGACCCGCGCCCGGACAACCCCCGCCCTTCGTGTCACTTGAAGCTCTTGATGGCCTCCTCTTCGGTCTCGTACGTCTCGAACACCAGCGACAGCCGGGTCACGACGAAGATGTTCTGGATCTTCTTGTCCACGGCGCACAGCTTGAGCTGGGCGCCGCGCTTGGCGTAGCTCGAATGCCCCGCGATCAGCACGCCCAGCGAGACGCTGTTCATGAACGTCGTCTGCCCCAGGTTGATCAGGAGCTTCTTGTTCCCCGCCTCGGACAACTCCTTGATCTTCCCCGACAGCTCGTCGGTTTCCTTCCCTCCCAGGAGCATCCCCTTGGGCGCCAGGATCGTTACGTCCCCCGACGTACGGACATCGAGACTCATTCTGCCTCCCTGTCGGCGGCTTCTGGCCGCACGGTCGCTATGGTTTCGACCCGGATGACGATGGAGATGACTGGGCCGCGCGCTTCTGCTGCACCTGCTGCTGTGACGCCTCGTACTTTCGGATCAGGTTCAGACCGTCGGACGCCGGCCGGTTGGTCGGGTCGAGCTCGATCGCCTTGTTGAATTCGACCTTGGCCAGCGGGATGTTCTTGCACTTGAGGTAGCCCTGCGCCAGCCAGATGTGCCCCTGCACGTGCTCGGGGTCGACCGTGGCGGCGCGCGAAAGCCACTGGATGGCGTCGGGACAGTTGTCCATGAGGAGGTACGAGAGCCCGGCGCCGCGGATGGCGTCGCCGTTGGCGGAGTCGGCCGCCGCGGCCTCCTGGAACGACTGGAGCGCCGACGGCAGCGAGTCGGCCGGCATCTGCATCAGGATCTGGCCGACCCACACGCGCGCCCGCACCGCGTTCGCCTTGTCATTGGGCCGCAGCGCCACCGCGCGGCGGAGATAACTGACCGCCTCCGAGTTCTCCTTCAGCTGCATCTTGGCGAGCCCCAGGTTCAGGAGCGCCGGCACGAATTCGGGGTCGACCTGGAGGGTCTTCTCGAAATAGGGGACCGCGTTCGCGTAGTCCTGGTTCTTGAAGAAGAGGAAGCCCATCTGGAAGTTGGCGTCGCGCGCCAGGGAGGAATCCTCCGCCGCCGCGCTGGTCAGCAGCGGCACCGCGCGCGTCGTGTCGCCGAGCGAGGCGAAGATCGTCCCGATCCGGATCCGCTCGTCCGGAGCGAGGGTATCGGCGACGTCGGCGTACTGCGTGCACGCCTTCATCGCGTTGTCCTTCCCCTCGTCCCCCTGCTCCGAGTAGAGCTTGCAGAGGGTTCCCAGGATCTCCTTGTCCTTCGGCTTCTTCTCGAGCGCCTTTTCGAGATTGCCGATCGCCATCGCCCGCTCCGCCGGATCGCGGCTGTAGGACAGCGCGCGCCCGAGCTCCAGGGAACCCTGCGCGTCGTCGGGCATCAGCTCGACGTACTTCGAGAACTTCTCCACCGCCTCGGGATAGCGCTTCGCGCGATAGAACAGCCGGCCCGATTCGAGGTAGGCCGGCGCGAACGTGGAATCGACGTTGTTCGCCTCGACGAAGGCGCGCAGCCCCTCGTTGAACTCGTTCATGCCGACCGAGGCGCGGCCGTAGAGGTAGTGGTATTCGGCGTTCTTCGGGTCGATCTCCGTCGCTTTCTTGTATTCCGGAACGGCGAGGAAGGGGATCTTCTTCCGCTCGTAGAATCCTCCCAGCTCGAGCCGGACGCGCAGGTTGTTCGGTTCGGTCTCCCGGGCGCGGATGAAGATCTCCTCGGCCTCCTTCATCTGCCCCTTGCCCTCGAGGGCCAGGGCCGTGCCCGCGAGGAATTGCGCGCGGCCCACTTTCAGGAGCGTCCCCTTGCGGAACACTTTCTCCGCCTCGTCGTACTTTTTGTCCTTCAGGTAGGCGGTCCCGAGCGAATAGAGGGCGGCCGGGTCCTTGGGGTCGTACTTCACCGCGGCCTCGAGCTTCTCGGTCCCCTCGGGGATCTTCCCCTGCTTGCGGAGCAGGTTCCCGAGACCGGTCAGCGCCTCGACGTACTTCGGATCCATGCGGATCGCGGTCTCGTATTCCGCGCGCGCGCTGTCGGCGTTGTCCATCCGCTCGAGCGCGGAGGCGATGTAGTAATGCGGCTTGGGGCTGTTGGGCTCCAGCCGCTGGGCCCGCGTGAAGATCTCGAGCGCCTGCTGCGCCTTCCCGTCATGCAGGGCGGTGACGCCCTGCTTGATCAGGTCGGATCCGTTGAGGGCCCAGGCCGCCGCGGCAAAGGCGGAGAGGCCGAGAACGAGGAGCGCTGAACCAATACGACGAGGGACGGAATTCACTCTGCCTCCTCCGCGGTACGGACGATCCGAATGGGCACGGTAGCGGGAGCGTAGCCGTAGCGCGCGACGATCGCCTGGCCGTCGACCCCCGAGATGAACGTGATCAGCTCCGACGCGGTTTCCCGCGGCTTGGCGGGCGTCGCCAGCGCGACGCTCCGGAGCAGCGGGTAGGTGCGTCGAAGGACGGTTTCCCGCGTGAGCGGAAGGTACGGCAGCCCCTTGGCCTGGGCGATCCGCAGCACGCGCACGCGATCGCCCGCGGCCTCCGCGTAGGGCCGCGAAACGCACGCGATCGCGTTCCGGCGCGTGGCGACCACGTCCACCACTTCTTCCTCCGTGGGCGGCGCGTAAACGGTCTTGGCGTAGGTCCCTCCGTTCAGGAGGGTCTGCTCCACATAGGCGTACATGCCGAGCCGCGTGCCGCTGGTCAGCGCGATGATCGGGCCGCCCCCTTTCCATCCGAGATCGGACCAGGCCGATGTCGAGCCCGAATAGATCCAGCCGAGCTCGCTGCGCGAGAGCTGTTCCAGCGGCGAGGCGGGATTCACGATGACGGCAACCGCGTCCCACGCAAACGGAAAGGTCTGGAGTCCCTCGCGGCGAACCGCGGCCTCCGCCTCCGGATCGGTCAGATCGCGCAACAGCACCGACATGTTCACGTCTCCGTTGACCAGCTGTTCCATTCCTTCGGCCGAACCGTTCGTCACGACGCGAATCGAGTCCGACGCCGGATAGCGCTCGCGGAAGGCCAGAATTTCAGCCCGCAAGAGCGGTCCGACGTACTCGGCGCCGGCGAGAACGATCGGTGTGGAGGGGGGTTCGTCGCGCGGCGGGGATGACCTCGTGCCGCATCCGCTGACCAAGGCGGCAAGCACAAGGGCCACCGCAAGAGCCCGGACGCGGAGCGCCCGGTCGACACCACGCACGAGGTCAGAGTATCCGTCCGGGGAACCCCTGTCAACGCCGAGACTTCCTGCCGACGCGGTCCGGCGCCGTCGCGGGGGCTTTCCACTCATTCCGTGTACCCCGACGGGACCCTGTTGATTCCGCGCGAAATGAGACGGGAACGTAGGGCGCGGGGTCGGGGGTGTCAACTCAAAAGGCGCTCCGGACGCCCGGGGCCGCCCGGCGGCGCGTCCGTCAGCGGACGATCGCCACCTTCGCCGTGCGGCGGACGGCGCCGTGCGCGAGGCGGATGAAGTAGACGCCGCTCGGCAATTCCCTGCCCGCGCGGTCGCGCGCGCTCCAGGCCGCGCTCCGGTCGCCCCCCGAACCGTCGTCGCGCCCCTCGGCGATCCGGCCCATCCACCGCCCCGAGGCGTCGAAGCAGTCGAGCCGCCAGGCCGACGGCATGCCCGAGGACAGGGTGAAGCGAACGTCGGCCCGCGGATTCGCGGGATTGGGGGCGATCCCGGCGAGCCGGTCCACCCGGGGGGCGGCGCCCGCCGCCACGCCGGCGACGTTCGGGGAAAAGAGGACGCGCCCGCTCCAGGGGGAGGGCTGGCCCTCCCCGTCGCGTCCCCGGACCTGGAACCAGGTGGGCTGCGTGGGAAGCGGCGCCAGGGTGAAGGCCGTGTCGGGGCTGCCGGTGTCGGACGTGACGACTCCCGTGTAGCGCGGGTCGGGAGTGATGTCGTCCAGGTAGAGCCCCTCGCCGTGGTTGGCGGCGTCGGTCACGCAGCGGAACCGGACGAGGGCCTGCTTCCCCA